>CAZMDO010000572.1:0-1921 GCA_964564445.1 uncultured Ruaniaceae bacterium
TACGGTCCGCCCGGTGGATACGCCGGCCCGCCGCCGCAGCAGGGACCCGGCGGGTATGCCCCGCTGCCGCCCACCCCCCAGGCGACCGACGCATTCGGTTGGGGCTGGAACGCGTTCAAGGCGAACGCCGGCACCCTGATCCTCGGGCAGCTCGCCTGGCTGGTGATCGTGCTGGCCATCACCGGCCTGTGGCTGCTCATCCTCTCCGGCACCGGGATCCTGGCCGGCGGTAGCGGCTCGGACGCCGCCGCGGGCCTGTTCCTGGGCGCGGGGATCGCAGGGGTCGCCCTGGTCGTGGTGGTCGCAGTGCTGGTGAGCATCTTCGCCGCCGCGGGGATGAGCAACGCGACGCTCAAGCTGGTGCGTGGTGAGGCGATCAGCGTCGCCGACTTCTTCCGCATCCCGAACCCGGGCACGATCGTGCTGGTCGCGCTCGTGATCGCGGCAGCCTCGGCGATCCTCAGCTTCACCTTCGTGCTGCCGATCGTGCTGATGTTCTTCGTCGCCTACGCGGTGCTGTTCGTGATCGACCAGCGGCAGAACACCGTGGACGCGATCACCTCCAGCGTGAAGATGGCGCTCGCCTGCCCCGGGCAGACCGTGCTGCTGCTCCTGCTCGCCTACGTGGCGAACTTCATCGGCAGCCTGCTCTGTGGTGTGGGCACGCTGGTGTCCCTGCCGCTGACGGCGCTGGCCACCGCCTGGTTGTACCGCAGCCAGCTGCCGATCATGCCGGCTCGGCCGTGACGAAGTCCACGAGCTCCTCCACCCGGCCGAGCAGGCTCGGCTCGAGGTCGCGGAAGTCGCGCACCTGACCCAGGATCCGCTTCCAGCCGCGGGCGATGTCCGCCTGGTCGGCCGCCGGCCAGCCGAGCGCCTGCAGCGAGCCGACCTTGATGTCGGTACCCCGGGGCACGTGCGGCCACTCCCGCAGCCCGACCCGGGCCGGCTTGACCGCCTGCCACACGTCCACGTATGGGTGCCCGACGACGAGCACGTGCTCGGCACCGAAATGTGCGGTGGCGGCCTGGGCGATCCGGGACTCCTTGCTCCCGGCCACCAGGTGGTCGGCGAGCACGCCGACCCGACGGCCGGGTCCGGGGGAGAACTCCGCCAGGCGCTCGGCGAGGTTGTCGATCCCCTCGAGGAGCTCGACCACCACGCCCTCGATGCGCAGGTCGTCACCCCAGACCTTCTCCACCAGCTCGGCGTCGTGACGGCCCTCCACCCAGATCCGCGACCCCCGCGCCACCCGGGCCCGCGCGCCCGCCACGGCCACGGAGCCCGAGGCGGTCCGGGCGCGCGCCGGGGCGGCCGGAGCGGGTCGGAACGGCACCAGCCGCACCGGCTGCCCGTCCACCCAGAACCCGGCACCGAGCGGGAAGGAGCGGGTCCGGCCCCGGCGGTCCTCGAGCACCACCAGGTGCACGCCACCGCTCTTCTCCACCCGGACGACGGCACCCACCCAGCCGGTCTGCACGTCCTCGACCACCAGCCCCGGCTCGGCCGGCTGGTCCCGGGTCTGCGGGCGACGGCGGGAATGCGGGTCGTCGGCCAGGACGTTGCTGCCATAGCGATCGAAGGTCACCGGGCAAGGCTAGGCGGGCACCCACCGGAACGGCCGGAGGCACGCCCACCCGCCGAGGGTGCGCTCAGGGTTGCACGAGGGGTGGTTGTGGTCCCGGAACCACCCAGATCACAACCACCAGGGCGCCCTCGTTGCCACAGGCACCGTAGAATTGGCACTCTAGACGTTCGAGTGCTGATGAGCCGAGGAGGTGGAGCGGAGTGACGAACGACCGGCGGTTGCAGGTGCTGGGCGCGATCGTGCAGGACTACGTCCGCAGCCGCGAACCGGTGGGCTCGCGCAACCTGGTGGACCGGCACAACCTCGGCGTCTCCCCGGCCACCATCCGCAACG
>CAZMDO010000573.1:0-1919 GCA_964564445.1 uncultured Ruaniaceae bacterium
GCCGAGTATAAACGAAAATATCGAAACGCGCTCAGTCGCCGCGCAGACGGGCCGAGAGTCGCTCGACCGCGTTGCGCTGCATGGTCGGGGTGACGTGGCTGTAGGTATTCATCGTCGTGGTGATCGTGGAGTTGCCGAGGCGCTCCTGGACGACCTTCGGGTGCTCCCCCATCTCCAACAGCAGCGTCGCGTGGGTGTGGCGGAGACCCTTCAGCGTGACCCGGTGAATCTCGGGGTGAGCAGCCGCGATCCACGTCAGCCGCCGCGACCATCGGTCAGTGACAGAGTCTGCCGATCGCATGCTGCCGTCGTAGTCGCCGAACACGAAAGCGTCAGCCGTTGCCAGAGTGAACGAGACCTCGGCGCGGATCTTCTTGTGAGCGGTGAGGACGTCGAGGGTGTCCTGATCGACGTCGATGACTCGGGCACTGCCGGTCTTCGTGCTCTTGGTCTTGGTCCAGTCGACGGTGTTCGTCGCACGGCGGATCGAGATCCGCAGGCTCTTGGCGTCGATGTCGCGCCAGCGCAGCGCGAGTGCCTCACTGCGCCGCATCCCGGTGTACGCGACACGCGCCACAGCGGAAAGTCCTCGTCGTCCAACTCGTTCCGGTTCCAGTCCAGGAACGTGTTGAGCTGCTCGCCCGTCCACGTCACGATCTCAGGCTTGGCGGCGCGGATCTCCTTGGAGGTCGGCGGTCGCACCGTGCGCTTCTTCTTGGCCTGGTTGACGGTGATGTGCCCGTCTTCGATCGCGGCGTCGAGGATCTGGCCGAGCAGGACGTGGACCTTGCTCACCGTGTTCGGCGAGAGATCGCGCTCGAGCTCCCGGTAGTGGCGAGCGATGCGGGTCGCCGTGAGCCGGTCCAACCGGATGTCGCCGAGTTGCGGCTTGATGTGGTCTCGGAGTTCCTTGGCGTACCCGCGGATCGTCGAGTCGGCCAACTTGAGGCCGACGATCCACTGGTCGGCGTAGTCGCCGATGGTCGGGACAGGGGCGCCGAACCGATCCTGGTTCTGCCGCTTCTTGATCGCATCCTGCATCGCGTCATCGGCATCACCGGCCGTGAGGAATCCGCCACGGCTGAAACGCTTCTGGCCCAACTCGGGCTGGTCAGGATCACGGGGCACCCAGATCTGGAAGCGCTAGCTGGTGCCCTTCTTGGTGGGGTACGACTCGATACGGCCCTTGCCCCTGCGTCTAGCCATCGCCGTCACCTCACCCTGGCCACTGATCGATCGCCGTGGTGTCGGCCAAGTCGCGCAGATCCTCGGCCGCCTGCTCCGCGTCGGCAGCTGCGTCCTCAATCGCCACGCGCACCTCGTCGATGAGCGTCCGGGTCACACGACCCCGCGCCTGGGGCGTGCTCTCCGGTCCAGCGCGTTCCGCGGACTCCTCCTCCAGGCTCCGACCCCACCGTCAGTGATCAGGCGAACGGTCGGCATTGAGCCCCTCCCCCGTTTGGTAAGGCTCGGCGTTCGGCAGCGATGCAAGCTTGCCGGTTCGCTGTAGATCGATCGTGACCGTGTGAACTTCGGTGTGAATCGTAAGGACGCGTTCCGACAGGTCCGTCGCCTCAATCACATCACCAACCAAGTCGTCCGGGCTCGGTCGCAGCGACTTGAGCGCATTGATCCCCAAGGACCTGAAGGAGCGTGATCCGCTGCCCTATGAGGTTCGCACAGATCGCCGTGATCTGATCCTGATTCTGATTTGTAGGCACGTGGACATCGTCGCGCACGAGGGCCTTGAACCGCGAGTGGCCCCCACTGCGTTCGACACCCCGGCAGCCCATGAAACGGCCCATGAACACGACTCAGCCCCTCACCTGAGCGGAGTATCCGCAGGTGAGGGGCTGAACCAAGGTGGTGCGCGAGGGGGGAGTTGAACCCCCACGCCCTTGCGGGCACACGGACCTGAA
>CAZMDO010000574.1:0-1918 GCA_964564445.1 uncultured Ruaniaceae bacterium
GCTGCGCCGTCGGCACGCCCGAGCAGCGCAGAGCCCGCCGAACGGGCCTACGCCTCCGGCGCTTCGCCGTCGAGCAGGGCCTGGATGGTGGCTTGCGACCCGCGGGAGTGCAGCGAGGACAACGCCCACCGGTAGGCGGCCACGAAGCGCTCCTCGTCGACGAGGTCGCCGAACAGGTCCCGGTCGCGCAGGAACGCCAGGTCGTCGCCGGCCTGGGCCAGCGCCGCAGCGTGCACCCGATCGGCGATCCGGTCCACGATCTCGATCGGCTCGCCCTGCTCGTCGGTACCCTCGGCGTAGCGGGCCCAGCTGGCCACGATCAGCGCCGACCGGGCCACCTCTCCCCCGCCGGCGAGGTTCTCCCGGACCACCGGCACCAGCCAGGTGGGGATCCGGTCGGAGGACTCCGCGCACAGCCGGGCCACCGTGTCGCCGATCTCCGGGTTGGAGAACCGCTCGATCAGGGTGGCCTTGTACTCCTCGAGGTCCACCCCCGGCACCGGGCGCAGCGTCGGCTGGCCCTCGTGGTCCATGTAGCCGCGCAGGAAGGTGGCGAACAGCCGATCCTGGGCCACGTCGTGCACCAGCCGGTAGCCGGCCAGGTAGCCGAGGTAGGCGATGCCCTGGTGGCTGACGTTCAGCAGCCGCAGCTTCATCAGCTCGTACGGGGTGACGTCCTCGACCACCTGCACCCCCGCCTCCTCGTACGGCGGGCGGCCGGAGACGAAGTCGTCCTCCAGCACCCACTGGGTGAACGGTTCGGTGACCACCGGCCAGGCGTCCTCGATGCCGAACCGGTCGGCCACCAGCACCCGGTCGGCGTCGGTGGTGACCGGGGTGATCCGGTCCACCATGCAGTTCGGGAACGGCACCTGGGCCTCGATCCAGTCGGCCAGGTCCGGGTCCTTGGCATGGGCGAAGGCGCCGAACATGCGCCGGGCGTTGTCGCCGTTGCCCTGGATGTTGTCACAGCTCATCACCGTGAACGGCGCGGTGCCCGCCTCCCGCCGGCGGCGCAGCGCCTCCACCACGTAGCCGAAGGAGGTGGTCGGGGTGGCGCCGGGCTCGAGGTCGGCGCGCACCGCCGGGTTGGTCAGGTCGAACTCGCCGGTGACCTGGTTGACGTTGTAGCCGCCCTCGGTCACGGTCAGCGAGACGATCCTGGTGGCCGGGTCGGTCAGCCGGGCGAGGGCGGCCTCGGGGTCGTCCGGGGCGTACAGGTAGTCGATGATCGAGCCGATCACCCGAGCCTGGACCGACCCGTCGGCGTGCTTGACCACCAGCGTGTACAGGCCGTCCTGGGTCGTCAGCGCATCGCGCATCCGCGCGTCCCCGGGCAGCAGACCGAGCCCGCAGATCGCCCAGTCGTGGGCGCGGCCGGTGCGCATGAGCCGGTCCAGGTACATCGCCTGGTGCGCCCGGTGGAAGCCGCCGACGCCGATGTGCACGATCCCGGTGCGCAGCGCGCCGCGGTCGTAGTCGGGCCGGGCCACCTCGGGGTCCAGGCTGGTCAGGGTCGCATTGCTGAGCGAGGTCATCACGGCTCCTCCGTCGGATCGTCAGCACCGACGGTATCAGATGAGCGTTGGAGCGCTACTCAGATGAGCGAGCGGGCGGGCGGGTCAGGAGACGTCCTCGTCGTCCTCCTGCTCGTCGTCGCTGCGCACCTCGACCTGGCGCACCCCTTCGATCGCGTGCACGCTCGGGATCGCCGACCGCAGCGGGATGCGGCCCTTGAACCGGATGTCGATCTCCACCAGCTTCAGCCCCTCCCGCTCCAGGCGGCGGCTGCCCAGGATCAGCGTGGAGTAGCCCAGGTCGGTGGCCAGGGCGAGGATGTCGCGGAGCACCCCGGCGCCGTCCAGGTAGCGCACCCGCAGCACCCGGTTGTGGTCCCGGGTGGGGATCTTGCGCACCA
>CAZMDO010000575.1:0-1917 GCA_964564445.1 uncultured Ruaniaceae bacterium
TCCTGGGAGCCCCAGTCGTAGACGCCGACGACGTTGGGGTGCGTCAGGTTGGCGGCGGCCTGCGCCTCGCGGCGGAAGCGCTCGACGAACGACGGGTCCGTCGCGAACTCGGGTGCCAGCTCCTTCACCGCGACGGGGCGGTCGAGGGAGCGGTCGCGGGCGAGGTAGACCTGCGCCATCCCGCCCCGAGCGAGCCGACGGCCCCGACCAAGCCGACGGCCCCGAACGAGGCGACCGCAGCGGCGACCGGAGCGACCAGGCCGGTCAAGCCGACGGCCACCCCGCGCCGGTCGGCCCGCGGCCCGGCCCCGGTGAAGCCGGCCGTCGTGCCCGCCGCGGTCAAGCCCGCGGCCGCCAAGCCGCGCCGCTACGTGCCGCCGAGCTCGAAGGACGACGCCCCGCCGGCGCCGGGCGACCTGATCTGCGGTGCCTGCGGCGCCGGCAACGCCCCGCACCGCAACTTCTGCCGCCGGTGCGGCGCCAGCCTGGCCGACGCCCCCACCCAGGGGCGCAGCGGCTGGTGGCGGCGCTGGCGGTCACGGCGGAAGGCCCGCAAGGCCGGCCCCAAGGCGGGCACCCGGCCCAAGCGTCGGCGACGCCGCCGGTTCCCCACCAAGACCGTGGTGGTGCTGGTGGTCCTCGGGCTGCTCGGCGGGGCCGGCTGGCACTACCGGGACGACCTGCGCACCGGGTACAACACGGTGCTGGACCGCCTGGCCGGGGACAAGCCGGTGAACCCGGCCGAGGTGACCGCCTCCAGCTCCGCACCCGACCGCGGACCCGAGCTGGCCCGGGACGGGATCTCCGACCGTTCCTGGGCCCCGGAGGTGACCGGGGACGGGGCCGGCGAGTGGCTGCAGTTCGACTTCGCGGAGCCGTTCCGCCTGGTCACCGTGCTGCTCACGTCCGGGGCGTCCACCGAGGACGAGACGCGGTTGCAGCAGGGTCGGCCGAGCGAGGTGCGGTTCACGGTGACCACCGAGGACGGCAGCGAGCACATCAAGGACGTGCAGATCGTGGACACCGGCACCCCGCAGCCGCTCTCCCTGCCGTTCAGCAACGTGGTCTCGGTGCGGATGACGATCCTGGCCGCCTACGGTGCCTCCGACGACACGCACGTGGCGGTGGCGGAGGTGGAGTTCAGAGGCCGCTGATGTCGGCGTCCAACCCGAGCTCGGTGAGCACCGCCCGGTAGGCGCGCAGGGCCCGCTGGGCGGCGGCCGGTTCTCCGGCACTGCGCAGCGCGGCCACCTGGGTGCGCCAGGCGTCGTCCCGGTAGGGGTCGATGTCGATGCTGCGCTGGGCCGCGGAGACCGCGGCGGTCCACCGTTCGGCCGCGAGCTCCAGATCGGCGAGCTGGGCGGCCGCTTCCGAGGCCGCGGTGCTCAGCCGTTGCCGCGGGCCGAGCACCCAGCCGGCGGCCCCCTCCTCGGGGAACAGCTCCCCCCGGTAGACCTCCAGCGCACGGGTCAGCGCGGCGCGGGTGGCCGGTTCGTCCCGGGAGAGCCGCGTGGCCTTCGCCTCGCTGAGGGCGGTCTCGAAGTCGACGACGTCGGAGCGCGAACCGGGGGCCAGGTTGAGCCGATAGGCCTCGCCGACCCGCTGGATCATCCGGCTGCGCCGGCCTGGCACACCCGGTTCCAGCACGGCACGCAGGTTGGACAGGCTCACCTGGAACGAGCGCATCCCGGCCTCGGGGTCCAGGTCGCCCCAGAGCGCGTCGGTGATCAGCTCGCGGTGCACCGGCCGGCCGGCATGGATGCCGAGGAACTTCAGCAGTGCGCGCACCCGAGGGCGCACCCCGCTGAGGTCCACGGTCTCGCCGGCGGCGCGCAGCTCGAAGCCGCCGAAGCAGCGCAGGTCCAGCCGGGGCAGGTCGAGCAGGGTGGCATCCAGGGAGGCGAGGTGGGCGGGCGC
>CAZMDO010000576.1:0-1914 GCA_964564445.1 uncultured Ruaniaceae bacterium
CGATGAGCAGGCAGCGGTGGGCGGTGTCCACCTGCTCGCGCAGCTCCGGCAGCTCCCCGCCGGTGCGGGCGCGGACCTCGTCGGGCAGCAGCGGGTCGGCGCTGATCCGGCCCGGGTAGAGGTCCTCGGCCAGGCCGAGCACGAACACCGCGTCCAGGTCCAGCCCGGGCGCCTGGGTGAGCGGCCCCACGAACACGCCCTCGCCGAACCGGCCGACCCGGTCGATCGCACCCTCCAGGCCCAGGTCCAGGACCTGCCGCAGCGCCACCAGGCTGGGGTCGGGGTCCACGCCGTCCAGGGCGGCGATCCCGTCCAGCATCGTGAGCATCGTGGCGACGGCGTACTGTTCCTCGGGCGGCAGCCGGAGCAGCTTCTCCTCCGGGCCGAGCAGGGCGAGCAGCAGGTCCTGGGTCCAGGTGGCCAGCGCGCGCCAGCTGGTCAGGGACTGGGCGGTGGCGAGCTCGGCGCGCAGCCGGGAGGCGAACGCGCGCAGCGCCCGGGCGGCGGTGATCTGCCGCTGCCCCCGCTCCAGCAGCCACTCGCGCGGGTCGGCCGCGGCGGCTTCCTCCTCGAGGCGCTGCTGCTCCTCGCTGAGGTAGTCGCCGATCCGGTGCTGCCAGTGGTCCCCGGCCACCACCCCGGCGCTGCGGGAGAGCCGTTCCCAGGCGGAGACCGGGATGCGGGTGCCGGTGAAGTCGTGCACGGGGGCGTTGGCCAGTGCGCGGAACAGGTCGCCGCGCGGCATGTCCGCCTCGGCCAGGTCGAGCAGCCCGACCAGCAGCCGGGCGGTGGCCCGCTCGGCCACCGGTCGGGCGCCGGGACCGTTGATCGTGACCCTCGCGGCGGCCAGGTGCTCGTGCAGCAACCGGGCGTACGGGTCGGCGCTGGCGTAGAGCACCCCGACGCGGTGCGCGGGGGTGCTGCGCAACGTGGTGAGCACCTCGCGCACCACGCAGCGCACCTCGTCGTCGGAGTCCGAGGCATGGATGACCTGGTCCGCGGTGGGTTCGCCGGTGGTCGGGGACGTGGCCGGTGTGCTCGCGGCGGGCGCTGCAGACGGTGCCGTGGGCGTGGCCGTGGCCGGGAGCTGCGCAGCGGGCACGATGGTCTGCACGGCAGCCAGCACCGGCCGGTCGGCGCGGGCGGCGCCGGTCACCCCGGCGATGACGCACAGCTCGGCGCGCTCGGCCACCGACCGCAGCAGGGCGAGCTCGGGCGGGGTGAGCAGCTGCGGCAGGTAGAGCACCACGGTGCCCAGCTCGGCACCGGTGTCCCGGGCGCGGTCCAGCAGGTCGCGGCGGTCGTACCAGTCGGGGGAGAGGCGGGCGACCACCCGGCGGTGCAGGGCCACCACGTCCGCACTGACCCCGCCGGCGGCCGCGATCTGTGCCAGGGCGTCGTCGGAGACGGTGCGCAGGCAGTCGTGCGCGGTGGCGACCGCCTGCACCGTGGCCGGGTGCGCGGCCACCTCTCCGAAACCGGCCGGGTCCTCGGCGAGGGTGCGCCGCCACGCACCGGAGACGATCGGGCCGGTGGCCGGGCGCCGGGGCGCGAGCAGGTGCGCGGCCAGGCGTTCGGCGAGCCGAGGGAGGGTGGTCAGCTCGATCCCGGCCACCCCCGGCGCGGGCGCGGTGCCGCCCGTGGCGTGGCCCAGACCGCGCGCCAGGTACCGGCGCACCGCGATCCCGGTCACCGTGTGCGGCACCAGGATGGTCACCGGTGCCATCGCGTCGGTGGCCTTGGCCGCGGCGACCACCTCGCGCAGCGCCTCGAGGGCAGCGCGGCCGTAGGGCGTGACCTTCACCTGCACCGACATGCGCTTCCCGGCTCCCACCTCGACGACCTGCTCGCATCATCGCAGCCACCACCCATCCACGGAGGCACTTTCCTCCGTGTGAGGCACGATCCTCCGAG
>CAZMDO010000577.1:0-1913 GCA_964564445.1 uncultured Ruaniaceae bacterium
CGCACGTGCTGCTCAGCCAGCCGAGCCTGTCCCGGATGGTCGACCGGCTCGCGGCCGCCGGCCTGGTCCGGCGCAGCACGGCCGACGACGACGGACGCGGCGTGCTCATCTGCCTCACCGGGGCAGGGGCTCAGCTGCAGAAGGAGATCGGCCGCCGGCACGTGCGCAGCATCGCCGCCCTGATCGACCCGGTGCTCACCGAGGAGGAGCAGGCCGTGCTCACCACGCTGACCGGAAAGCTGAAGAGCGCCCCCCGTGGCGCAGGAGAGGAGGACCGGTGACCGACCTGACCAGCACGCCCGGCGCCATCGACGTGGTGGCGGTCAGCGGGGGAGTGGGGTTCCCCTCCAGCACCCGCCGGCTCACCGATGCCTTGCTCGACTCGGTGCAGCGGGCCGCCGCCGAGCAGCACATCGCGGTGGCCGCCCGCACCGTGGAGGTGCGTGACCTGGCGGTGGACGTGGCGAACGCGACCGTGGCCGGTCTGCCCTCACCGGAGCTGGACCAGGCGCTCCTCGCGATCGAGCGCGCCGACCTGGTGATCACCGCCAGCCCGGTGTTCCGCGGCAGCTACGCCGGCATCTTCAAGTCGCTGTGGGACCTGGTGGACCCGGTGGCGATGCGCGGCAAGCCGGTGCTGCTGGGTGCCACCGGCGGCAGCCACCGGCACCAGCTGATGATCGATGCGACCATGCGCCCGCTGTTCGCCTACTTCGGGTCGCTGATCGTGCCGACCGCGGTGTACGCCGCCACCGAGGACGTGGACCTGGGCCCGAAGCGGGCCCCGGAGCTGGCCCGCCGGATCGAGCAGGCCGGCGCCGACGCGGTGCGGGTGCTGCCGGCGGCCCGCACCACCCAGCTGCACTGACCCGCATCCCACCCGCCCCCAGAGGCGAAATTGCTCGTCGATCTGGTCACGATTCGCAGCCAGACCGACGAGCAATGTCGGCTCGTGGGGGTCAGTCGCCGGCGGCGGCGCGGAACATCCAGGCGTGCTTGTCCAGCCCGGTGGAGATCTCGATGATGATGTCCTGGCTGAGCAGGTCCGCCTCGAGGTCCTCCAGGGTGGCCTTCATCCGGTCGCTGGCAGCCTGCAGCCGGTCCTCGAACTGGCGGATCACCTTGTCGGTGGCCAGCGTGCCGCCGTCGAGCTTGTCCACCTCGGAGCTGGACGCCACGACGTCGGCCCGGCCGTCCGGCGGGGTGCCCATCGCGGCCATCCGCTCGGCCACCGTGTCCGACCAGGTGCGCAGGTCCGCGATCACCTCGTCCAGCTGCAGGTGGACCGACCGGAAGTGCGGCCCGTAGATGTTCCAGTGTGCTTGCTTGCCCTGCAGTGCCAGATCGATCAGGTCGACGAGCGCGGCCTGCAGGTGGGTGGTGACAGCTGTCTGGTCGGTCACAACGATCTCCTTCTCGTTCGGAGCACGACGGCGGGCCTGCCCGCCCCTTGGTCCCGAGCCTATGCCGCCGCCGCGGACCGCGCCCGGTGAGCACTGTGTGCTGCGATACCCTGGATGCTGCTCCGTCGAGCGGCCTCCCGCGCGCCCCGGCGCCGGGCCTGGTGCCTGGCTGCGCCGCACACCAGGCGGAGCAGAGCCCTCCCGTCCTTGCCGAGGAATTGATGACTGAACCTGCTGCTGCCACCGCGACCACCGCCGTCGACCAGCCGGCGCACCGGTACACCGCCGAGCTCGCCGGCCGGATCGAGCAGGCCTGGCAGGACCGGTGGGCCCGCGAGGGCACGTTCCACGCCCCGAACCCCGTGGGCGACCTCGCCGACGGCAGCGTCCGCCCGGAGAAGTTCTACCTGCTGGACATGTTCCCCTACCCGTCCGGCAAGGGGCTGCACGTGGGGCACCCGCTCGGCTACATCGCCACCGACGTGGTCGGCCGGTTCAAGCGGATGACCG
>CAZMDO010000578.1:0-1912 GCA_964564445.1 uncultured Ruaniaceae bacterium
GCGCTGGCCGCGGACGGCTTCGACGGGTTCTTCTCCCTGGAGCCGCACCTGAGCGCGGTGGGCACGTTCGGCGGGTTCTCCGGGCCGAACCTGTTCAGCGAGGCGCACCGGGCCTTCACCGCCATCCTCGACGAGGAGACGATCGCCTACTCATGACCGCCCCCAGCAGACCCACGGCGGCGATCGTCGGCTGCGGCGACATCTCCACCATCCACCTGGACGCCCTCACCCGGCTGGCCATCCCGGTGGTGGGGGTGTGCGACACCGTGGCCGAGCGCGCCGAGGAGACCGCCGGTGCCCTGGGCGTGCCCGCGTTCACCGACCACACCGAGCTGCTCGAGCGCACGCGTCCGGACGTGGTGCACGTGTGCACCCCGCACGCTGAGCACCTTCCGGTCGCTCTCGATGTGCTCGACGGCGGAGCTCACCTGCTCGTGGAGAAGCCCCTGGCCGCGTCGGTCGCCCAGGCGAGGCGGCTCGCCGCCGCTGCCGAGTCGGCTGCGGAGCGCGGTGTGCGCACCGGGGTGGTGCTGCAGAACCGGTACAACCCGCCGAACCAGCGCCTGCACGAGCTGATCACCACCGGCGCGCTGGGGCGGGTGCACGCCGCGAAGGCGGACGTGACCTGGCACCGCACCGCCGAGTACTACCAGGCCCGCCCGTGGCGGGGCACCTGGGCCGGTGCCGGTGGCGGGGTGATGATGAACCAGGCGATCCACACCCTGGACCTGCTGCTCTGGCTGCTCGGGGAGGCCGAGGAGGTGCGTGGGCACGCCGCCACCTACGCCCTGGCGGAGGCGATCGAGGTGGAGGACACCGCCGAGTTCCTGCTCCGCCACACCGGTGGCGCCCGCTCCACCCTGTTCGCCACGAACGCCTACCCGCTGAACGCCCCGGTCAGCCTGACCGTGCATGCCGAGCGAGCCACCGCCGTCATGACCGGGGACCTGACCGTGACCTGGACGGACGGGCGTACCGAGACCGTGGCGGCGGCCGTCCCGGGTACCGTGGGCCGCTCCTACTGGGGGGACTCGCACCGGCTGCTCATCGACGACTTCTACGCCCGCCTGGGTGAGGCCGACCCGTTCTGGATCGGTCCGGCGGCCGGGCTGGCGCTGGTCGAGGTGATCGCTGCCGTCTACGACGCCTCCCCGGACCTGGCCGACCGCCCTGCCCCGGCCGGCGTCGGTGTGAGCCCGTGCCGATGAGACGGTCGCGCACCGCCGGGTGCCGACCTGGCACGATCGGGGCGTACCGACAAGCCTTGAACGCCAGCGATCCGAAAGGACCATCCATGACCAGCACCCCTGAAGCCACCGCCCAGGTCGGCGTCGTCGGCCTCGCGGTGATGGGCCGCAACCTGGCCCGCAACTTCGCCCACCACGGCTACACGGTGGCGGTGTACAACCGCACCGCGGCGCGCACCGAGGAGCTGATGGCCGCCCACGGTGACGAGGGTTTCGTGCCGGCCACCGAGCTCGCCGACTTCGTCGCCAGCCTGGAGCGTCCGCGGCGGGTGGTGATCATGGTGCAGGCCGGCAAGGGCACCGACGCCACCATCGACGCCCTGGTGGAGCTGCTCGAGCCGGGCGACATCGTGGTGGACGGCGGCAATGCGCACTACGAGGACACCCGCCGCCGGGAGGCCGCGCTGCGGGAGAAGGGCCTGCACTTCTTCGGCGTGGGCATCTCCGGCGGTGAGGAGGGTGCGCTGAACGGGCCCTCGATCATGCCCGGCGGCTCGGCCGAGGGGTACCAGTCGATCGGCCCGCTGCTGGAGGACATCTCCGCCAAGTACGACGGCGAGCCGTGCTGTGCGCACATCGGACCGGACGGTGCCGGGCACTTCGTGAAGATGGTGCACAACGGCATCGAGTACGCCGACATGGAGTTCATCGCCGAGGCCTACGAC
>CAZMDO010000579.1:0-1904 GCA_964564445.1 uncultured Ruaniaceae bacterium
CGTCGGCCTGCTGGTGCTCGCGCTCGGCTTCGGCACGATGATCACCGGCGACGCCGCCCCGCTCCAGGCCCCGGCGTGGTGGCACGCCGTACTGCTGCTGGTCGGCTGCGCGCTGATCACCGTCAAGCCGGCCGCCCCGGCGCTGGCACTGGCCGGCGGCACCGCAGTGTTCACCGCCGACCTGCTCATCGGCGGCAGCATCGGGGTGATGCTGGTGCTGATCGACCTGATCTACACCCTGGCGCTGGTCGGGTCGGCGACCGCGGTGCGCCGCTTGACCGTCGCCGTCGCGATCGCGGTCGGGCTGCTGACCATCATCGGCTGGCTGCTGCTGCACGGCCCACGCGGTGCGGTGTTCCTCGGGCTGCAGTCCTTCGCGGTGCTCGGCACCCCGCTGTGGTGGGGCCGGTCGGTGCGCCAGCAGCGGGAGCTGGCCGAGCTCGCCGAGGTCCGTGCCGAGGACCAGATCCGGCTGGCCCGGATGCGGCACGAGGAGGCGGTGCGCGACGAGCGGGAGCAGATGGCCCGGGACCTGCACGACGCCGTGGCCGGGCACCTGTCCGCGATCGCGCTGCGCACCGAGGCCGCCCTGGTGCAGCGGCCCGCGCCGGCGGAGGCCCAGTCCCTGGCCAGCGTCCGCACCTCCAGCCTGGCGGCACTCACCGAGATGCGCACGATGATCGAGCTGCTGCGCGGCACCACCCCGCAGCGCGCCCCGTCCCGGCTCAGCGACCAGGCCGCCCGCGAGCGCCTGGCCGGTGAGCACCGCGCCACGATCACCTGCCCGCCGCTGCCGGCGCTCACCGCCGGGGTGGACCAGGCCGGCTACCGCATCCTGCAGGAGGCGCTGACGAATGCGACCAAGCACGGCCGGGCACCCACCGCTGTCACGGTGACCACCGCGGAGGGGAGCCTGCAGATCGAGGTGAGCAACGCCGTCGAGCAGGTGCTGCCCGTTCCCGACGGCGGAGCTCACCGGGATCTGCCCGCCCACCGGGGTTCGGGGCTCGGGCTGGCGATCATGACCGAGCGGGCCCGGGCCGTGGGCGGGGAGCTGCAGGCGGGCCGGTGCGGGGACCGGTGGCGCGTGCTCGCCCGGTTGCCGGTGGAGACCGCGGGGGCGGGGCGATGACGGTCCGGGTGCTGCTCGCTGAGGACCATGCAGCCGTGCGGGCCGGGCTGCGGCTGATCCTCGAGTCGGACCCGGAGATCGAGGTGGTCGGCGAGGCTGGTGACGGGCTGGTGGCGGTGACCAACGCCCGCGCGCTGCGCCCGGACGTGGTGCTGATGGACATCCAGATGCCCCGGATGGACGGGGTGGAGGCGACCACCCGGATCGTCGCCGAGGAGCTGGCGGCGGTGCTCGTGCTGACCACCTTCGACCTGGACGAGTACGTGTTCGCCGCGCTGCGCGCCGGGGCCGCCGGCTTCCTGCTGAAGTCCGCGGGGGCGCCGCAGCTCATCGAGGCCGTGCACCGGGTGGCCACCGGCGATGGTGTGGTCGCGCCCGAGGTGACCCGGCGGTTGCTGGCCGCGTTCGCCTCCTCCCGGCCGGGCGCCGTCGAGCAGGTGGCCCCGCCCGAGCGGGAGGCGACGGCACTGGCCGACCTGACCGACCGGGAGCGCGACGTGCTCACCCTGGTGGCGCGCGGGCTGTCCAACCAGGAGATCGCCACTGCGCTGGTGATCACGGAGGCCACCACGAAGACGCACGTCTCCCGGGTGCTCGCCAAGCTCGGCTGCACCTCGCGGGTGCAGGCCGCGATCCTGGCGCGCGAGGCGGGCCTGCAGTAGCCGCAGGATCGTGCGGATCTAGCGACGTTTCACTAATCGTGACCGAATCGTTGCCTGAAAATGGGCGTCCAGGGGCTGACCTGGAACGTGATCTGGGCCACGATGGGTCT
>CAZMDO010000580.1:0-1900 GCA_964564445.1 uncultured Ruaniaceae bacterium
AGCTTCAGCCGCTGCCGCTCACCGCCGGAGAGGGTGTTCAGCGGCTGGCCGATCTTCACATACCCCAGACCGACGTCCACCAGCCGGGCCAGGATGGTGTGCGCGGCGGGAACCTTGGCCTCGCCGTCGGCGAAGAACTCCGCCGCCTCGGACACGGACATCTCGAGCACCTCGGCGATGTTCGCACCGCCGAAGGTGTACTCCAGCACCGCGGCCTGGAACCGCCGGCCCTCGCACTCCTCGCAGGTGGTGGAGAAGGACTCCATGAACCCCAGCTCGGTGACGATCACCCCGGCGCCGTTGCACGCCGGGCAGGCACCGTCGGAGTTGGCGCTGAACAGGCCGGGCTTGACGCCGTTGGCCTTCGCGAACGCCTTCCGGACCGGCTCCAGCAGACCGGTGTAGGTGGCCGGGTTCGACCGGCGGGACCCCTTGATCCCGCTCTGGTCGATCACCACCACACCGTCCCGCTTGGCCACCGACCCGCCGATCAGGGAGCTCTTCCCGGACCCGGCCACCCCGGTGATGGCGCACAGCACCCCGAGCGGGATGTCCACGTCCACGTCCTGGAGGTTGTTCGTGTCCGCCCCGCGGACCTCCAGCGCCCCCGAGGGTTCGCGGACGCTCTGCTTCAGGCTGGCCCGGTCCTCCAGGTGCCGGCCGGTGATCGTGTCGCTGCCGCGCAGGCCGTCCAGGTCGCCCTGATAGGTGATCTGGCCGCCGTCGGCGCCCGCACCGGGACCCAGGTCGACCACGTGGTCGGCGATCGCGATGGTCTCCGGCTTGTGCTCGACCACCAGCACGGTGTTGCCCTTGTCCCGCAGCTGGAGGAGCAGCTCGTTCATCCGGGCGATGTCGTGCGGGTGCAGCCCGATGGTGGGCTCGTCGAACACGTAGGTGACGTCGGTCAGCGAGGAGCCCAGGTGCCGGATCATCCGGGTGCGCTGCGCCTCACCGCCGGAGAGCGACCCGGCCGGCCGGTTCAGGCTCAGGTAGCCCAGCCCGATCTGCACGAACGAGTCCAGGGTGTCCAGCAGCGCGGCCAGCAGCGGGGCCACCGTGGGCTCCTGCAGCGAGCGCACCCACTCGGCCAGGTCGGTGATCTGCATCGTGGTCGCCTCGGCGATGCTCACCCCGGCGATCGTCGCCGACCGGGCGGAGGCGTTCAGCCGGGTGCCCTCGCACTCCGGGCAGACGTCGAAGGTGATCGCCCGCTCCACGAACTTGCGCACGTGCGGCTGCATCGCCTCCACGTCCTTGGCGAGCATCGTCTTCTGGATCTTCGGGATCAGGCCCTCGTAGGTGAGGTTGACGCCCTCCACCTTGATCTTCTCCGGCGGGCCGTAGAGCAGCTTCTCCCGCTCCCGCTTGCTGTACTTCCCGATCGGCTTGTCCAGGTCGAACCCGGCACCGGCGAAGATCCGCCCGTACCAGCCGCTCATCGAGTACCCGGGCACCAGCAGCGCTTCTTCACTCAGCGACCTGGTCTCGTCGTAGAGCGCGGTCAGGTCGAAGTCCGACACCGAGCCGGTGCCCTCGCAGCGCGGGCACATCCCGCCCAGGTAGACGGCGTCCTTGACCACCTTCTTCTCCACCCGGCCGGCCTTCTCGGTGCTCATCACCCCACCGGCCCGGGAGGTGGGCACGTTGAACGCGAACGCCGTGGGCGGGCCCACGTGCGGCTGCCCGATCCGGGAGTACAGGATCCGCAGCATCGTGTAGGTGTCCGTGGCCGTGCCCACCGTGGAGCGCGGGTTGGCGCCCATCCGCTCCTGGTCCACGATGATCGCCGTGGTCAGCCCGTCCAGCACGTCCACGTCCGGGCGGGGCAGGCTCGGCATGAACCCCTGCACGAACGCGCTGTAGGTCTCGTTGATCATCCGCTGGGACTCGGCGGCGA
>CAZMDO010000581.1:0-1899 GCA_964564445.1 uncultured Ruaniaceae bacterium
GCCAAGGGCCGCACCAGCGACGGCTTGGGCACGGACTACCCGCTCATCTCCGAGGCTCTCTGGACGGCGGTGCAGAACGCACTCTCCGGCGTCTCCACGCCGCAGGAAGCGTTGGAGGCCGCACAGGCCGACGCTGAGGCCGCCACCAGCTGATCCCTGACCGCTCCGGTTCCGTGGTGGGTGCCCCGGTGGGTGCCCACCACGGAAAGGGAAGGACCATGACGAGTATCACTCCCGCCATCGGCACCGACGACGGCAGGTCGGCGGATGCCCGGTCCGTCGCGCCCCGGCGCGGCCGGCACAGCCGGCTCAACCCGAGCCAGTGGACTGCGGCGGCCTTCGCCGCACCGCTGCTGATCTACCTGGTGCTGTTCTACGCCTACCCGCTGTGGCGCAACATCGACCTCTCCATCCACGACTACACCGTCCGGGCCTTCGTGCAGGGGGACGCGGAGTTCGTCGGGTTGCAGAACTACATCGACGTCGTGCGTTCCTCGACGTTCCCGACAGCCCTGCGGAACACTGCGCTGTTCACCTTCGGCTCGATCGCGGTGCAGTTCACCTTCGGCCTCGCCCTGGCGGTCTTCTTCCGCACGAGCTTCCGGCTCTCGGCGGTGCTGCGCGCGCTGTTCCTCGTTCCCTGGTTGCTGCCGCTGATCGTCTCGGCCTCCACCTGGGCGTGGATGCTGAACAGCGACAACGGCATCGTCAACGCCATCCTGACGGCATTCGGCGTCGATCCGATCAACTGGCTCACCTCCCCGGGAATGTCCCTGCTGTCGGTCACCATCGCCAACATCTGGCTGGGAATCCCCTTCAACCTGGTGATCCTCTACTCCGGGCTGCAGAACATCCCAGACGATCTCTACGAGGCGGCCGCGCTGGACGGAGCGGGAGCGGGGCGCCGGTTCTGGAGCATCACCATGCCCCTGCTCCGCCCGGTCTCGGCCATCACGCTTCTGCTCGGCCTGATCTACACCCTGAAGGTCGTCGACGTCATCTGGGTGATGACCACCGGCGGGCCTGGTGACACCTCCACCACGCTGGCCATCTGGTCCTACCGTGAAGCCTTCGGGACCGGCCAGCCCGACTTCTCACCAGCCGCGGCCGTGGGCAGCCTGCTCATCGTCATCGCCCTGGTCTTCGGGTTCCTGCACCTCCAGCTGCAGCGTCGGCAGGAGGCATCATGAGCGGCCGCTACCGGCTCCGGCGCACCTGGTGGAAGACGGGCCTCGGCGTCCTGTTCACCGCCATCATGCTGTTCCCGGCGTACTGGATGCTGAACGCCTCCTTCACCCGCACCAGCGACCTGCGCGCCGACCCGCCGCACTGGTTCCCGTGGGACCCCACCTTCGAGGGCTACCAGGCCGTGTTCGACCAGCAGCTCGGGGCGCTGGGGACCTCCCTGTTCGTCGGTCTGGGTTCGGTGCTGCTGACGGTGGCGATCGCCGCGCCGGCGGGCTACGCCCTCTCTCTGCTGCACCTGCGCGGCGGAAACACCTTGAACTTCCTGCTGCTGGTCGCCCAGATGATCCCCGCGGTAGTCATGGCGATGGGCTTCTACGCCGTCTACAACAACCTCGGCCTGCTCAACAGCATCTGGGGCCTGATCATCGCTGACTCGACGATCGCGGTACCGTTCGGCGTCCTGCTGTTCACCGCGTTCATGTCCGGGATCCCCCGAGAGCTGTTGCAGGCGGCCCGCGTGGACGGCGCCGGGGCGTGGCGCACCTTCCGCTCGATCGTGCTGCCGGTGAGCCGCAACTCCGTGCTCACCGTCTCCCTGTTCGCGTTCCTCTGGGCCTGGTCGGACTTCATCTTCGCCTCGACGCTCAACCGCAATGGTGACTTCATCCCGATCACGCTGAGCATCTACAACTACATCGGCAACAACACCAC
>CAZMDO010000582.1:0-1891 GCA_964564445.1 uncultured Ruaniaceae bacterium
CGGCACATCTACCTGGAGGAGGAGTTCGTCTTCCCACCGATCCGCGACGGCGGCCTGGTCATGCCGATCATGGTGATGCTGCGCGAGCACGGCGAGCTGTGGCGGGCGATGGACGAGCTCAGCCAGCTGCTCGAGACCGCTGCGGACGATCCCAGCCGGCACGAGGAGCTGGTCCGGCGCTGCTCGGCGATGCTCGACCTGCTGGAGGCGCACAACAGCAAGGAGGAGCCGATCATCTATCCGCACGCCGATGCCGACCTACCCGCCGAGGCGCGTGCGGAGCTGCAGGAGTTCCTCCGCCGGGGCACGATGCCCGAGGGCTGGGTCTGCGAGCGCGCCGGCGCCTAGATCAGGAGGCGCCCTTGGCCGGGGGCCGGCTGAACCGCAGGTGGTCACCGGTCATGTGCTCCACCCGCGCGATCTGCACCCGGTTCTCCCGAGCCGCGGCGAGCACGTCCGCGACCACCTGGTCGGCGGTCTCCTTGGGCACCCCGATCGCCTCCAGCGCGAGCTGGGTGAACTGCAGCCTGGGTCGTTCGGCGGCGCGCGGGAAGAATCGCGCCGTCATCCAGGTGCCGCCGAGCACGGTGAGGAAGAACTCCGCCGCATCCGGCACCGCCAGCGCGAAGGAGCACTCCTCCACCTCGGCCATCGCCCCTAGGTGTGCGCTGATGCGCTCGACCCAGTCCTGCATCGGCTCCACCAGCACCTCCCGCGGCACCGAGGGGTCGGCGAACAGGGACAGGGCGGCGGCGGTGACCACATCGGTCCCAGCGGAGTGGCCGACGTTGGCCACGAACGCCACGCAGGCGCGCGCCGGGCTGTGGCCGAACACGTCCACGGCAGCGGTGTCGGAGTGCGCGAGGATCTCCCGGAGCCGCACGACCAGCGCGTCCAGGATCCGGCTCTTCGTCGGGAAGTGGTAGGCGAGCGCGCCCTTGGTGAGCCCGAGCCTCCCGGCGATACCGGACAGGGACGCACCCACGTACCCGTGCTCGAAGACCTCGTGCGCCGCTGCCTCGAGGATCACCTCGCGGGTCCTGCCCGCCCTCGTCGCATCGTCCACACCGTGAGACTATCTTGCCGCCCCGAGCGCCGCTATACGGCTATAGGTAGAGCCATGACCTTGCCAAGACAACTTTGCTCTCGGCAAATATCTTGACATCGAGATACTTCCGTCGCATGGTGTGAGTAAGGCATACCTCACCTCGTTCGCGCGGGCCGCGGAACCACCGCCGGCCGTGCAGAAGGGAGCCACGATGACCGAGGTAGACCAGCTGGCCGAGTTCGTCACCAGGGCCAGCATCGACCAGCTCAGCAGCGACGCGCTGGACCAGCTGAAGATCCGGGTGCTGGACACCCTGGGAGTGGCGATCGGCGCACTCGATGCCACCCCGATGGTCGCGATCCGCGGCCTGCTCACCGACCTGGGCGGCAGCCCGACCGCCACCCTGATCGGCGGGCAGAAGACCTCCCCGGAGCGGGCGGCGTTCTTCAACAGCGGTCTGTCGCGCTACCTGGACTTCATGGACTCCTACCTCGCCAAGGGGGAGACCAACCACCCGTCGGACAACCTCGGCGCGGTGCTCGCCGCTGCCGAGCAGGCCGACGCCAGCGGCGCCGAGCTGCTCACCGCCCTGGCGGTCGCCTACCAGGTGCACACCCGGCTCTCCGACGTCGCCCCGGTGCGGGCCAAGGGGTTCGACCACACCACCCAGGGCGCCTACGCCGCAGCGGCCGGTGCCGCCAAGGCGCTGCGCCTGCCCACGGACCAGGTCGCCAACGCCATCGCCATCTCCGGCACCGCGAACAACGCCCTGCGCGTCACCCGCACCGGGTCGCTGAGCAACTGGAAGGGCCTGGCCTACCCGCAGGTGGCCAAGGAGGGCAC
>CAZMDO010000583.1:0-1885 GCA_964564445.1 uncultured Ruaniaceae bacterium
CAGCAACCACCGCGCCAGCTGTCCAGCTGGTCGGCGCGACGAAACAGTTCCGGACCTCCGACGGGCCCGTGGTCGCCGTCGACAACATCGACCTCGAGGTGCCGCGGGGGCAGATCATGGCCTTCCTCGGCCCCAACGGCGCCGGCAAGACCACCAGCCTGGACATGGTCCTCGGCCTCACCGAGCCGACCCGGGGCACGGTCAGCGTGCACGGCCAACGGCCCCGGCAGGCGGTCAGCGCCGGGCGGGTCTCGGCGGTGCTGCAGAGCGGCGGGCTGCTCCGCGACCTCTCCGTCCGGGAGACCGTGCAGATGATCGCCTCCACATTCCCGGACCCGCGGCCGGTGGACGAGGTGCTCGCCAAGGCCGGCATCACCGGTCTCGCCGGGCGCAAGGTGTCCAAGTGCTCCGGCGGGGAGCAGCAGCGGCTGCGGTTCGCCCTCGCACTCCTGCCCGATCCGGACCTGCTCATCCTGGACGAACCCACCGCCGGGATGGACGTGACCGCCCGCCGGGAGTTCTGGGACACCATGCGCGCCGACGCCGACAGCGGCCGCACGGTCATCTTCGCCACCCACTACCTTCAGGAGGCGGACGCGTTCGCCCAGCGGATCGTGATGATGGCCGCCGGGCAGATCGTCGCCGACGGCACCACCACCGAGATCCGCGCCCGCGCCTCCGGCCGCACCGTCTCCGCCCGCGTGGACGAGTCCGCCCTCGAGGCGACGCTGGCCCAGCTGCGCAGCCGGCCCGGTGTGCACAGCGTCACCGTCGAGTCCGGCCGGGTGCAGGTGCACGCCACCGACTCCGACGCGATCGCCCTCGCCCTGCTCACCGAGCTGGGCGGCACCGAGCTGGAGGTCAGCTCCGGTTCGCTGGACCAGGCGTTCGTCGCCCTCACCTCCGGCGGTGCACCGGCCGCCGAGCACGGGCACACCAACGGGCGGGCCACCGCCCCCACTGCGGCTGCAGCCAGCACCACGTCCACCACTGAGCCGGAAGGAACGCTCCGATGAACCTCACCTACACCGGAATCGAGCTGCGCCGGGTCGGCCGCGACTACATCTCGATGTTCTTCATCGCCATCCTGCCGGCGTTCATGTACATCGTCTTCGGTGCCGCGATGTCCTGGTCGGACGCCCCGATTGGCAATGGCAACGCGGCCATGTACACCATGATCTCCATGGCCGCCTTCGGCGCGGTCACCGCAACTGTCGGCGTGGGCGGGATGGCCGCCGTCGAACGGATGCAGGGCTGGGGCCGGCAGCTTGGCCTGACCCCGATGTCCGACGCCCAGTACGTCACGGTGAAGGCCGCGGTCGCGTTCGTGATCGCGATCATCCCGATCACCCTGATCTACCTGCTCGGCTACTTCACCGGTGCTACCGGGAGCGCGATGGCTTGGTGGCTGTCCGCACTGGCGCTCCTCGTCGGCGCGGCAGTGTTCTCCCTGTACGGTCTGCTCGCCGGTCTGCTGTTCCGGTCCGAGGCGGCGGTCGGGGCCGCGAGCGGGTCGTTGGTGATCTTCGCCTTCCTCGGCAACATCTTCTTCCCGCTGTCCGGCACGATGCTCACCATCGCGCAGTTCACCCCGCTGTACGGGTTCGTGGCACTGGCACGGTACCCGCTGACCGAAGGCATGATGGTCAGCACCACGGGCCCACCGGTGCAGAGCAACGGACTGTGGATCCCGCTGGTGAACCTCGTGGTCTGGGCGATCATCTTCGCCGTCACCGCATTCCTGCTGGTGCGCCGTGGCCGCTCCCGCCAGTAGCCCGGCCGGTGCGGCCGGTGACCGGGGCACCAGCCGCACCGGCCCGGGGGTACGCCCCGGCCGCGCCCGCCTCCCGTACGATCGGAGCATCGCCATGACCGACGACGCCAC
>CAZMDO010000584.1:0-1879 GCA_964564445.1 uncultured Ruaniaceae bacterium
TGGCGCAGGAGCGGGTGCGCGAGGTCGGCCTGCAGGAGGCGTTCCTGGCGTGAGACAGGAGCGCGGCGAACCACGCCCAGTTCGGGAACGGGCTCTTGCTGAGAGCATGTCCCACCAACGGATGCCCGCGATCGTGTGTCCTTCTGGCTATCTTCTAGGTCTCCGAGCGATCTCTACCCATGCGTAGAGCCATGCAAGGAGGCAGAGAACGAAACTGGTCGTTCCGATCGCAATGCCCACTTGAAGAATCGAGGCATGAACGAGGGCATCGCTAACGGTGCACACAGTACCTTCCGACTGCAGGCATGCTTGACGTAGACCGACACCGAGCTCCCCAGCCGCATACACAGCGAAAATCCCATACGATACAACCGAGATCAAGAACATCGCTGCAAGGGCAAAGAAGGCATGTACCAGTACCCGGCGAGCGCGGCGAATCTCATTGCGCCGTACCCATGAGACACCGATAATCGTCATGCATAGAACCGTCGACGACACCCACCACGTCATTGAGGTAGTACCGAGCGTCCTCATGGTTTCCATCAACTCCGACGCTCTCTGATAGTCCATCTTGTGATGGTACTATTCGGGCGGCCAGGGAGACAGACGGTCGACGCAATCCCGAGAAGTTCGTGGCGCCGACAGATGGCCATAGGACTTGGGATGTCCACACCTCTCGGGCGAACTGGTCCTCAAGGCGGATCGGGAGCTTATCGACCAACTCGGACGCGACACAAGACCCACCTCAACACCCATAGATGTCAGGTGTCGTACGAAACAGCATTCTGCTGTCCTTGCACGGAACGCTGATGCCACGGGGCGCTCACTGGGCCCGCAGACGGCGCAGCTCGGCCTGCTCCCGCTCCCGCACCGGGCGTAGCCAGGCGGGGTACATCCACAGCGGCAGGATGTACCGGTAGCGCAGCAGACCGCCCATGATGCCGCCGACGACGATCTCCACCAGGAGCAGCATCAGTGCCACGGCCGGGTGGAACACCGGCAGCGTCGCCACCGCCAGGAGCAGGAACAGCTGGGCGAGATAGGGTACGGCCACCAGGGCGAGGTGCTCCATCGCCCAGGTGCTGCCGAAGTGGCGCAGCTGGCCCGCGTCCGTGCACTCCCACCAGCGGGCTGCCCGGGTGGTGCCGGTCCGGAACCAGATCGCCAGTGCGGCCAGCCCTGCGCCGAGGAGACCGAGGATCAGCGAGGGCATAACGATCACGGTACCGGGCGCGATCAGTCCCGGTGCAGGTCGCCCAGCTCGGTGCCGTCGCTGTCGTAGACGGTCATCGTGGTGCCGGTGATGGTCGCGGTCGCCGGGTCGGAGAGCCATACGTCCACGTCCATGCAGGCCATCAGTGTGGAGATCATGCCGGAGAAGACGATGGTCTCGCCGTCCTGGGACCAGCTGCCGCTGAGATAGTTGCAACCGTCGCTTCCGGTGACCTGGCCGTCGGTGGTCAGCTCCAGACGGGTGTCCTCGCGGCCGGTCCAGGTGCCTTCCGGCGCGGCGGGCGTGGCACTGCCGCAGCCGGTGGCGAGCAGTGCCAGCAGGCATGCGAGGACTGCGAGAGCGCTGCGGACGATGGACATGTGCCTCCTGGTGGGTGAGCGCCTGGGTGAGCGCCTGGGTGAGCGCCGGGTGAGTGCCCCGGCCCCTCGTCCCATCATGACCGATCGCACCACCGCCGCGCCCCCTCGATCGAGGCACTTCTGTCCGTATGAGGGAGGAATCTCGTACCTCACACGGAGGAAAGTGCCTCCATGGATCGTGCCTCGGAGGATCGTGCCTCACACGGAGGAAAGTGCCTCGGTGGATCGTGTCTCGGAGGATCGTGCCTCACACGGAGGAAAGTGCCTCCGTGGATGGGTGGTGGCT
>CAZMDO010000585.1:0-1875 GCA_964564445.1 uncultured Ruaniaceae bacterium
CCACGCGCTCCATCCGGGACAGCCCGGTGCGCACCTGGTTCTGGATCAGCTCGCCCACCGCACGGATGCGGCGGTTGCCGAAGTGGTCGATGTCGTCGGTCTCGACGAGCACCTCGATCGGCTCGCCGTAGCGCACGCCGGCGATAGTGGTCTCGCCCTTGTGCAGGGCGGCCAGGTACTTGATGGTCGCGACGATGTCGCCCAGGCCGAGCACGGACTCGCTGAGGTCCGCGTCCACCCCGAGCTTCTTGTCGATCTTGTAGCGACCGACCTTGGCCAGGTCGTAGCGCTTGGCGTTGAAGTAGAAGTTGTCCAGCAGCGCGGACCCCGCCTCCACGGTGGGCGGCTCGCCCGGGCGGATCTTGCGGTAGATGTCCAGCAGCGCCTCGTCCTGGGTGCTGACGGTGTCCTTCTCCAGGGTCTCCAGCACCGTGGGGTAGTCGGCGAACTCCTCCCGGATCTCCTCGGTGGTCATGCCGAGGGCCTTGAGGAACACGGTCACCGACTGCTTGCGCTTGCGGTCCACCCGCACGCCGACGGCGTCCCGCTTGTCGATCTCGAACTCCAGCCAGGCACCGCGGGAGGGGATGATCTTCGCAGTGAAGATGTCCTTGTCCGAGGTCTTGTCCGGGGTGCGCTCGAAGTACACGCCCGGGGACCGGACCAGCTGGGAGACGACCACCCGCTCGGTGCCGTTGATGATGAACGTGCCGCGCTCGGTCATCAGCGGGAACTCGCCCATGAACACCGTCTGGGACTTGATCTCGCCCGTGGTGTAGTTGACGAACTCCGCGGTCACGAACAAGGGTGCGGAATAGGTGAAGTCCTTCTCCTTGCACTCCTCGGCGGTGTACTTGGGCGGCTCGAAGCGGTGGTCGCGGAAGGAGAGCGACATGGTCGCCCCGAAGTCTTCGATCGGGGAGATCTCGGTGAAGATCTCCTCCAGTCCGGAGGTGGTGGTGACGTCGTTACTGCCGGATTCGACAGCGTCGGCCACGCGCGCCTGCCACCGCTCGTTGCCGAGCAGCCAGTCAAAGCTGTTCAGCTGCAGCCCGAGGAGGTCGGGTGCTTCGAGCGGTTCGTGGATCTTCGCGAACGAGACCCTGCGGGAGGCGGTACGTTGGGTGATGGCGTCGGCGGTCGGAGCAGAAGGGGTGCGCGAGGCAGCCAAGAGGGGTCCTTCCCTACGAATTGTGTGCACACACGCTCACGCCCGTCCCGGCACGCTTCTTCGGACCTCGTCCGACGCATGGCGTGGCGAAGTTCGTGATCCGACGATGGGGTGCTGGGGCAGACGACAGCGCAAAGCGACAGCATACTCACATTGCAGCGAGATGTCCAGTGCCGTGCTGCGAGTCGCTTCGATGGTGGGACGGTGGCGGCGCAGGTGCGGGCCCGTCCCGTGGTTCGGCGGTGGTCCCCGGCTGGCCGGGGCCGCTACGGCAACGAGGCCCGCACCGGATGTGGTGCGGGCCTCGTCGTCGTGGCTCTTACGGCGTGCGCCGTTGCGGGGCGTGCAGCCCCGCGTGGCTCACTTGAGGGTGACGGTGGCGCCGGCGCCCTCGAGGGCCTCCTTGGCCTTGTCCGCGGCCTCCTTGTCGACACCCTCGAGCACCGGCTTGGGGGCGCCGTCGACGAGGTCCTTGGCGTCCTTGAGGCCGAGGCTGGTCAGGGCGCGGACCTCCTTGATGACCTGGATCTTCTTGTCACCGACGGTCTCGAGGATGACGTCGAACTCGCTCTGCTCCTCCTCGGCGCCACCGGCGTCGCCACCGGCGGCGGGGGCGCCACCGGCCACGGCCACGGCGGCCGGGGCAGCGGCGGTGACCTCGAAGGTCTCCTCGAACTGCTTCACGAACTCGGAGAGCTCGATGA
>CAZMDO010000586.1:0-1874 GCA_964564445.1 uncultured Ruaniaceae bacterium
TCCGGTCGGTGTGTGCGGGGCTGCGGGCCCGGGACGGTGCGGGGCGGCGGTGCGGGGCGGGGCTGCCGGCCGGGCTGGTGCGGGGCCAGCAGACCGGTTCGGCACCTGGCCCGCTCGCTCGGAACCCCGGAGCACTACCGGTCGCAGGAAGTCACGAGTGCATCGATTCAGCGCGGGGGGAGGCGCGGGGGACGGGGCGGGTGCGGCGGCGCGGGGCCGCCGGCTCAGGCCTCGGTGTTGGCCGCCTCGGTCACCGGCGGCTGGGCCGACCACGGGAACGAGATCCACCGGTCGGTGCGCCGCCAGGTGTAGTCCGGCTCGATGACCGAGCGCGGTTTGGTGTACAGCACCGCCGACCGCGCCTCGCTCGGCAGGTGAGCCACCCGCAACGGGGTGGGGCGCGCGGCGGAGGCTGCGTCGTCGGGCTCGGGGGAGGCCGTGCCCTCCCGGAGCAGGGTCATCACCACCTGCAGGGTGCGCCCGGAGTCGGCCACGTCGTCCACCACGAGCACCTTCGCCCCGGAGAGCACGCTGGTGTCCAGCAACGGCGGCAGCACCACCGGGTCCGGCAGGGTCTCCTCGATGTCGGTGTAGAACTCCACGTTCATGGTGCCCATCGCCTTGACCCCGAGGGCGTAGGCGATCGACCCGGCCGGCACCAGCCCACCGCGGGCCACCGCGATCACCAGGTCGGGCATCCACCCGCTGGCGTGCACCGCACGGGCCAGATCTCGGGCCGCCTCCCCGAACCGTTGCCAGGGGAGCACTTCCATCGCGGGTGGGGGCGTGGTCATGGGAAGACTTTACCCGCCGGGCTACCGTGCTGGAGTGACCATCCGGCTGATCGCGACCGACCTCGACGGCACCCTGCTCGCCGACCCCACCAGCATCTCCGCACGCAACCGGGCCGCCCTGGACGCCGCCCGGGCGTTCGGCATCGAGGTGGTGCCGGTGACCGCCCGACAACCCCGAGGGCTGCGCCCGGTCGCCGAGCTGGCCGGCTTCACCGGCTGGGCGCTGTGCGGCAACGGCGGGCACGGGCTGCACCTGACCACCGGGCAGCGCCTGTTCGCCGCGCACCTGCCGCCGGAGACCGCGCGGGCGCTGGCCACCGCACTGCTGGCCACGCTGCCCGAGGTCACCTTCGCCAGTGTGCGCGAGGCCGGTGAGGTGTTCGTGGCGCAGGCCGGCTACGCCCGGTCGGCCACGTTCACCGACCACAAGCGCGACCCCGCGGAGATGACCGTGGCGCCCCTGGCCGGCGTGCTCGCCGAGCCCAGCCTGAAGCTGATCGCCCGCCATCCCACGCTGAGCAACGACGAGCTGGTGGCGCGCATCCGTGGTCTGGGTGTGACCGGCTTCGAGGTGACCCACTCCGGGGCGCCGTTCGTGGAGGTGCTCGCCCCGGGGGTGTCCAAGGCGTGGGGTCTGGAGCAGCTGTGCGCGCACCTGGGCATCGGCGCCGAGGAGGTGCTCGCCTTCGGTGACGCGCCCAACGACGCCGAGATGCTCGCCTGGGCGGGCCGCGGGGTGGCGGTGGCCAATGCCGACCCGGTCACCCTGGCCGCCGCCGACGAGGTCACCGCCAGCCACCTGGCGGACGGGGTGGCCCAGGTGATCGAGGAGCTGCTCGGCGCCGCTGCGGGCAGCCGGCCGGAGGCCGAGCCGAACTCCTGACCGGGTGGACCCGGCCGGGCCAACCACGGCCACGCTTGTCACGGCCGCTGGCCCGGCTCCCCGCGTCACGTCCGCTGGCCCGGCCGGACCTGCCACGGCCTCTGACCCGGCCGCGCCTGCCACGGCCTCTGACCCGGCCGCGCCTGCCACGGCCTCTGACCCGGCCGCGCCTGCCACGGCCGCTGGCCCGGCCGGGT
>CAZMDO010000587.1:0-1868 GCA_964564445.1 uncultured Ruaniaceae bacterium
AGGTTGTCCACCTCCTCGGAGTCCAGCACGGCCGAGGGTTCGTCCATGATCAGCAGGCGGGCATCGCGGGAGAGCGCCCGTGCCATCGAGACCACCTGCTGCCCGGCGGCCGCCAGCGTACCGACCTCCGCGTACGGGCTGATCTCCGGATGGCCCAGCCGCGCGAGCAGGTCGCGGGCGGCGCGCGCCGCGTCCTGCCGGCGGGTCAGGCCGGCCACCGAACGCTCGTTGCCGAGGAAGATGTTCTCCGCCACGGTCAGCCCCGCGACCACGTCCAGCTCCTGGTACATGGTGGCGATCCCGGCACGCAGGGCCGCGGCCGGGGTGGCCAGGGCGACCTCCTCGCCGTCGATACGGATCTCGCCGGCATCGTGGCCGTGAGCCCCGGAGAGCACCTTGATCAGGGTGGACTTGCCGGCCCCGTTCTGGCCGAGCACGCAGTGCACCTCACCGGCGCGCACGTCCAGGTCGACGCCGTCCAGCGCCTTGGCGCCGGGGAAGTGCTTGACGATCCCGTGCATCGTGAGGAAGGGGTCTGCTCCGACCATGTGCCGACCATAACCAGTCTTTTGCGAGTTGTCGATCAAAAGTCGGTCAACCGGTACCGTTGTGACCAACCTGTGACGAAGGAGAGCCCCGCGTGGTCGTGCCCCTGACGTCCCGACCGACCGGTTGTGGCGAGCTGCTGCAGATCCTGCGCGACGGTGTGCCGCGCAGCCGCGCCGACCTGGTGGCGATCACCGGGCACGCCCGGTCCACGATCGGCACCCGGATCGATGCGCTGCTGCCGACCGGCCTGGTGCGCGCGGAGGCGGCCTCGTCCACCGGCGGGCGGCCACCGTCGGTGTATGCCTTCGACCCGGGCGCGCGGATCGTGCTGGCGGTGGACCTGGGCGCGGTGCACCTGGCGGTCGCGGTGCTCGACCTGGCCGGCACCGTGCTCGCCGAGACCCGCATCGACTGCGACATCGCCGACGGCCCGCAGCCGGTGCTGGCCCGGGTGGTCCAGCTGGGCCGGGCCCTGCTGGAGGAGGTGGGCCGGCCGACCGGCGACCTGGCCGGGGTCGGCATCGGCGTGCCCGGTCCGGTGCAGAAGACCTCCGGCAAGCCGATGAACCCACCGATCATGCCCCGCTGGGACGGGGTGGACATCAAGGGCATCCTGGGCGAGGAGCTGGGGGTGCCGGTGCTGGTGGACAACGACGTGGACCTGATGGCCCTCGGCGAGCACAGCAGCGCCTACCCGGACGTCTCGCACCTGCTGTTCGTGAAGGTCGCCACGGGGATCGGCGCCGGGATCGTGGCCAACCACGCACTGGTGCGCGGCACCGACGGCGCGGCCGGCGACCTGGGTCATGTGGCCGTTCCGGACGGCCGGCCCGAGCTGTGCCACTGCGGGAACACCGGATGCCTGGAGGCGGTGGCCAGCGGCGGTGCCCTGGTCCGGGCGCTGCAGGCCGCCGGAGAGCGGGTGAGCACCAGCGCGGACGTGGTGGACCTGGTGCGCGGCGGGGACCAGCGGGCCACCGCCCTGCTGCGGGACGCCGGGCGCGACCTGGGCGCTGTGCTCGCCGGCTGTGTGAACCTGCTCAACCCGTCGATCATCGTGATCGGCGGGGTGATGGCCCAGGCCGGGGAGCACCTGCTCGCCGGCATCCGGGAGGTGGTCTACCGCCGGTCCCTGCCGCTGGCCACGGCGAGGCTGCGGATCGTCACCGCCAGCACCGCCGGGCGGGCCGGGCTGCTCGGCGCCGGCCGGGTGGTGGCCGACCACATGCTCGCCCCGGCGGCCGTGGACGCACTCACCGAGGCGGCCGCGCCGGCCTGAGCCGCGACGCACGCGCCGGCCGATCCGCCCACGCCCCGCC
>CAZMDO010000588.1:0-1860 GCA_964564445.1 uncultured Ruaniaceae bacterium
GCCGGTGCTGCGGTGTTTCCCCTGAACCCGAGTACCCGTCGGGCGGCGGCATAGAAGCGCTCACAGCGGGTCACGCTAGCGTCTCCGCCCTCCCGAGAGTAGCGGCGAGGGTGGGCCGAACTCCCCACCCTCGGTACGTGGCAGGATCGAGTGGTGGACACCCGCGCACTCTCGCTGCTGCTCTCGCCCGAGGGCTGGACGCTGCTCAACCAGCTGCCGCCGTACGAGGAGCAGACCGCGCTCCAGCTCGCGGAAGGGCTGCGCGCCCGCGGCGTAGACCCCGACCTGGTGTCGGCGGCGCTCACGCAGAGCCGGCTGCGCGCTCGCGCGCGGGAGAAGTTCGGCGAATTCGCCAGCGAGCTGCTGTTCACCCAGGCGGGTCTGGAGCAGGCCACCCGGCTGCCGGTCGCCGCCCGGCACGCCCAGCGCTACGCCGACGCCGGCGCCACCCTGGTGGCCGACCTGGGCTGCGGGCTCGGCGCCGACGCCCTGGCGATGGCCGGCCTGGGCCTGCGGGTGCTGGCCATCGAGCTGGACGAGGAGACGGCGGCCCTGGCCACCGTGAACCTGCGCGCCCTCGAGACCGCCCAGGTGCGCCTGGCCGATGCGCTCACCGTGGACCTGGCGGCCGAGGGCGTGGACGCGGTGTTCGCCGACCCGGCCCGCCGCACCCGCGCGGGCTCGCGGGTGTTCGACCCGCGCGCCTACTCCCCCGACCTGGACACGCTGCTGGCGATGCGCGGGCAGGTGCCGAACCTGGGGCTGAAGGTCGGCCCCGGCATCCCGTACCACGCGCTGCCGTCGGAGACCCAGGCCCAGTGGGTGAGCGTGGACGGTGCCGTGGTGGAGGCCGGGCTGTGGTTCGGCGACCTCGCCCCGGAAGGGTCCGGTCGCAGCGCGCTCGTGCTGGCCGGCGACGGCGCCCATCACCTGTCCTGGTCCGGGGACGCGGATGCTCCGGTTCCGCAGGCGCCCACCGGCGACCTGGGCCGGTACGTGTACGAGCCTGACGGTGCGGTCATCCGCGCCGGGCTGGTGGCGCGGCTGTGCGAGCAGACCGGCGGTCACCTGCTGGACCCGTCGATCGCCTACGTGAGCACCGAGGCACCGGTCGAGACGGCGCTGGCCACCGGCTTCCGGGTGCTGGACGCCTTCGACTTCGGCCTGAAGCGGCTGCGCGCCTACCTGCGGGAGCGCAACGTGGGGCGAGTGGAGATCAAGAAGCGAGGCACCGCCGTCGTGCCGGACCAGCTGCGCCAGCAGCTCGCCCTCAAGGGCGAGAACGCAGCCACGATCATCCTCACCCGGCTGCGCGGCCAGCAGAGCGTGCTCGTGGTCGAGCGGCTCTGAGACGGGCCGCTTCACGGTGCCACCGATGGCCCAGGGGTGGAAAGATGTGCCCGTGACGATCGAGTTCGCCCGTTCCCCGCGCTCCAGCGTGGGCATCGAGTGGGAGCTGGCGCTGGTGGACACCGACACCGGCGACCTGCGCCAGGTCGCCCAGACGGTGCTGGACGCGGTCGCCCCGCCCGGCGGCGGTCAGCACCCGAGCATCCGCCAGGAGCTGCTGCTGAACACTGTGGAGGTGGTCTCCGGTGCCCGGGCCAGGGTGCCGGAGGCGATGGACGACCTCGCGGCGGCCGCCGCCATGGTCCAGGGCATCACCGAGGGCCTCCGGGTGGAGCTGTTGTGCGCCGGCACCCACCCGTTCGGGCACTGGGGGAACCAGAAGGTCACCGACAAGGAGCGGTACGCCACGCTGATCGACCGCACCCAGTGGTGGGGCCGGCAGATGCTCATCTACGGGGTGCACGTGCACGTGGGCATCGAGGCCAAGGAGAAGGTGCTGCCGATCCTCGG
>CAZMDO010000589.1:0-1857 GCA_964564445.1 uncultured Ruaniaceae bacterium
ACCCCGACCACACCGCCCACCATCAGCTTCCCGACCACGACCCCGACAACCACCCCGACTGGGGACCACCACCCTTCTGACCCCTCGTGCAATCACAGGGTTGCAGATCACCATTAGCGCGAGTAGCGTCTCCTGCAACCTACTCGTTGCACACAGGGAGTCGTGATGACCAACCCACCAGCCACCATCGACGATGAGACCTTCACCGTCGAACGAGAGATCCGCATCGACGCCCCGCAGGCCACGGTCTGGGCCGCGCTGACCACCCCGGAGCACATCGCCGGCTGGTTCGGCCAGCAGGCACTCTTCCCGGACGGCGTGCACGCCGGCGCCCGGGGCACCTTCGCCTGGCGCGACCACGGGCCGTTCCCGGTGCAGATCGTCACGTTCTCCCCCACCGAGGAGTTCGCGTTCACCTGGGGCACGCCCGGGGAACCGATCCGCGAGGACAACTCCACCACCGCCACGTTCACGCTGCACGAGGACGCCGGGCAGACCGTGCTGCGCGTGGTGGAGTCCGGGTTCTCTCGCCTCGGCGAGGCCGCCGGTCGACGGGCCGCGATGGAGGACAACGCCTCCGGCTGGACCGCCGAGCTCGATGAGCTCATCGTGTACGTCCTCTCCCTGACCCACGTAGGTGAGCCCGCAAGTGCCAACCTCGCCGCAGGCACCATCCTGCGCACGGTGCGCATCGACGCCCCCCGCAGCGCGGTCTGGACGGCGCTGACCACCCCGGACCACCTGGCCACCTGGTGGGGGCACCCCTCGGACTTCCCCGATGGCTGGAAGCCTGGATCCATCGGCCGGTTCTTCTACCCGGGCGGCGAGTTCGCGGTGCGGGTCGACCAGCTCGACCCGCCAGCAGTGTTCGCCTTCAGCTGGGGGCTGGATCAGGAGGAGACCACCACCTCGGTGCGGTTCACCCTTGCCGACGACGGCGCAGCCACCCTGGTCACGGTCGTCGAGTCCGGTTTCACTCGCCGGGCAGAGGCGGCCCGCCGGACGGCGATGGAGGAGAACGTCGGCGGGTGGAACCAGGTGCTGGACGCCCTCACCGCCTTCGTCACCGGGAGTGCGACCACCCCCACCGCGGCCCCCGGCGGGGCGACGTCGTGAAGGCGAGTCCCGCCGTCGACGGCTCGATCGTGGAGCTGTGCGCTGTGCTCGGTGACGAGACCCGGTGGCAGATCCTCTCCTCGCTCGGTGCCCGGGCCGCCTCTGCCAGCGAGCTGGCCCGGGAGCTGCCGGTCAGCCGGCAGGCGATCGCCAAGCACCTGGAGCTGCTCGCCCAGGTCGGTCTTGCGGAGCGGGAGCGTGCCGGCCGGGAGGTGCGCTACCGCGCCCTCGGTGCCCGGCTGACCGAGCTTGCCGACCAGCTGGAAACCATCGGCCGCGGTTGGCAGGCGCGTCTGTCCCGGCTGAAGGACGTGGCCGAACGGCTACCGCGGGAGTGATCTCCCGGCGGCTGGCTGCCCGGCGGGGGCTCCGTGCCCGGCCGTGCTCAGTGCCCGGACAAGCTCAGTGCCCGGCGACGTCCGAGTCCGGCACGTCCGGGTCGCCGGCGTCCAACGTGGCGATGCGCTCCAGGTCCGCCGCGGTGAGCTCGAAGTCGAAGATCGCGATGTTCTCCGCGAGCCGGCGGGCATCACCCGACTTCGGGATCGGCAGCGCACCGGTCTGGGTGTGCCAGCGCAGCACCACCTGGGCCGGAGTGCGCCCGTGTGCGCGGGCGATGTCCACGACCACGGCATCGGCCAGGAGGTCGCCGGCCCGGCCGATCGGCGAGTAGGACTCGGTGACGATGCCGTGCTCGGCGTGGAACGCGAGCGCCTCGTGCTGCGGGTTGTACGGATCCCG
>CAZMDO010000590.1:0-1854 GCA_964564445.1 uncultured Ruaniaceae bacterium
CCACCCGCGGCGCCCCACCGGGTGACAATTGCTCGTCGATCTGGCCACGATTCGTGGCCATATCGACGAGCAATTTCGTCTCTGGGGGTGGCCCGGCGGCACGGGGTCGGTGTTCCTGGCAGGCTGGTGGGTATGGCACATGTACTGGCAGCGGGGGTCTCCGGTTTCCTCGGCACCGCCCTGGTGGACGCACTGCGCGCGGCCGGGCACGAGGTCACCCGGCTGGTCCGCCGGCCCGCCACCGCCCCGGACGAGCTCACCTGGGACCCCTCGGCCGGGCACCTTCCGGCCGATGCGCTGGCGGGGATCACCGCCGTGGTCAACCTGGCCGGCGCCGGGGTCGGCGACAAGCGCTGGAGCCCCGCCCGCAAGCGGGTGCTGGTCACCTCCCGGGTGGCACCCACCACGGTGCTCGCCCGGGCGCTGGCCGCCAGTGGCCGCACCGACGTCCCGCTGATCAACGCCTCCGCCGTCGGCTTCTACGGCGACCGCGGAGAGGAGACCATCACGACGGCGGACCCTCCTGGCTCCTCCTTCCTCGCCGGGGTCTGCCGCTCCTGGGAGGCGGCCACCCAGCCGGCCATCGACGCCGGTCACCGGGTGGTGCACCTGCGCACCGGCATCGTGCTCGACCCCGCGGGTGGGGCGCTCGAACGACTGATGCTGCCGCTGAAGGCCGGCGTGCTCGGACCGATCGCCGGCGGCCAGCAGTGGTGGCCGTGGATCACCCGGGACGACTGGGTGCGCGCCGTGGTGCACCTGCTCGGCTCGCAGGTGAGCGGCCCCGTGCACCTGAACGCCCCGGACCCGCGACGGAACGCGACCGTGATGGCAGCTCTGGCCCGGGTGGCCCGCCGACCGGCGGTGCTCCCGATCCCGTTGTTCGCGGTGTGGATCGTGGCCGGGGAGTTCGCCGGCGAGCTCGCCATCTCCCAGCGGATGCTCCCCGACGAGCTGCTCGCCGACGGCTTCGAGTTCCGCTGGCCCGAGCTGGAGGCGGCCGCCGCGCACGTGCTGTCCTGACCCGCGGGGTGGCCGGCGCGGCGGGCTGACCAGTCAGCCGGGTCGGCCGGCGCGGCGGGCTGACCGGTCAGCACGGCGAGGCAGTGGCGGCACGCCAGGTCGCAGTCCCCTCCTCGCGCTGCAGCCCCAGCTCCAGGCACTGCACCGGCTGCGCGGGCACGTGGGTGCGGGTGCCGTCCGGGCCGGTGCGCTGGTGCTCGGCCTGCCGCAGCCGCAGCCGCACCAGTGCCTGCCGGGCTCCGTCCTGGAGCACCTCCAGGTCGACGATCCGGGTCTGGTAGCCGGTCAGGTGCACCCCGGCACCGGTCAGCTCGGCGAGCAGCTCGGCGTCCGCGGTGGCCAACGCCGACCCGGGCACGGTCAGGGCCGCCAGGGCGTCCGGGTCGGCGGTGCTCAGCGCGGCGTCCCGGGCGGCGAGCAGCTCGCGCACCGCACCAGCCACGTCGGTGCTGCCCGCACCCGGGAGGCGGGCGGGCCCGGGGGTGCTGCTCGGTGCTCCGCTCCCGCCGGCCACCCCGGCATCGCCCGGCGCATCCCACATCGCCACCTTGCCCGCCTCGGTGGCCGTCCGCTCGCCCGCCGGCAGGCCCGGGTCGAGCAGCGCCAGACCGCCAATACCCACCAGCACCGCCCCGGCCGCGGCGCCGGCCCGCACCAGCCACCGGCGTCCCCGGGCCCGGTGCCGGCGGCGCACCCGCGGCCGGCGCACCCGCGCCCGGGTGGTCGGCTCCCGGGCCGCGTGCTCGCGCAGGGTGGCCGAGGCGAGCACCTCGGCGGGTGCCAGACCCACCCCCACCCGGGCGACGCCGTCGAGCAGCTGCACGCCCCGGT
>CAZMDO010000591.1:0-1852 GCA_964564445.1 uncultured Ruaniaceae bacterium
GCGTTCAAGCTGATCGTGTTCATGCCGATGGCGATCTCCATGCTCGCCGCCGGGGTGATCTTCCGCGGCATGTTCCAGGCCGACCCGGAGCACGGGGTGGTGAACGCGGCGATGGTCGCCGTCAGCGACCTGTTCAACGACCAGGCCTCGCTCCCGGGTGCCGACCCGCGGGAGGACGTGGGCATCTCCGCGGTGACCGACGGTGGCGCGATCGTCACCGACCAGACCGTGCAGCCGGGTGCGGTGCAGAACTTCCCGCTCACCGGTGTCCGCGCCGACGACGTGCCCCCGGGTGCCGTGCAGGCCGAGCCGCCGGCCGAGCCGAGCACCGGTGAGATCACCGGCACCGTGTGGCTGGACGTGGTCCGCGGCGGCGGAGGGACCGACGGCCACATCGACCCCGGCAAGCGCGGCCTGCCCGGGGTGCAGGTGCAGGCGGTCGACGCCGGCGGTCAGGTGGTGGCCAGCGCCACCACCGACGACACCGGTCGGTTCACCCTCAGCGGCCTCGATCCCGGCGAATACACGGTGGCGCTGCCCGCCGGCAACTTCGACACCGGCTTCGGCGGCATCAACTGGCTCGGCCCCTCGTTCATCACCGCGGTGGTGATCCTGTCCTTCGTGTGGATCTGGGCCGGGTTCGCGATGGTGATGATCGCCTCCGGGCTGTCCGCGATGGACCGGTCCCTGCAGGAGGCGGCCCGCATCGACGGCGCGAGCGAGTGGCAGGTGTTCACCCGGATCACCGCGCCGCTGCTGATGCCGGTGCTGCTGGTGGTGTTCGTGACGCTGATCGTGAACGTGCTGAAGATCTTCGACCTGGTCTACGTGATCCCGCCAGGCAACGCGAAACCGGCGGCCAACGTGATCGCCGTCGAGATGTGGCGGGTGTCCTTCGGCGGCGGCAACGACCAAGGCCTGGGCAGCGCCCTGGCCATCCTGCTGCTGATCCTGGTGCTGCCCTCGATGATCCTGAACATCCGCCGCTTCCGGCAGGACCGGCAACGATGACCGCCACCACCGCAGCCGCCACGGGCGCCCGCCGTTCCCGGCCGAGCGTGGGCTCCCGGGTGGCGCACGTGCTCTCCTCCGGGGTGGTGCACGTGCTGCTGGTGATCGTGGCCCTGTTCTGGCTGGTGCCCTCGCTCGGTCTGCTGCTGCTCTCGCTGCGCAGCTCCGGGGACAACGCGGCCTCCGGCTGGTGGATGGTGTTCGCCAAGCCGGCCCAGCTCACCCTGGAGAACTACCAGAACCTGCTCGCCAACCCCACGATCACCGGCTCGCTGTGGAACACGATCGTGATCGCGGTGCCGGCGACCGCGGCCGTGGTGCTGATCGGGTCACTGGCCGGGTACGCGTTCGCGTGGCTGAAGTTCCCCGGCCGGGACTGGCTGCTGGTGGCGGTGATCGTGCTGCTGGCGGTGCCGATCCAGGTGGCGCTGATCCCGCTGGCCCGGCTGTTCGGCACCCTGGGCATCTTTGGCACGGTGTTCGGGGTGGTGCTCTTCCACACCGGTTTCGGGCTGCCGTTCGCGATCTTCCTGCTGCGCAACTTCTTCACCCAGATCCCCGGGGAGCTGCTGGAAGCAGCCCGGATCGACGGCGCAGGAGAGCTGCGTATCTTCCTCACCGTGATCCTGCCGCTGGGTGGGCCGGCGATCGCCTCGCTGGCCATCTTCCAGTTCCTGTGGACCTGGAACGACATGCTCATCGCCCTGATCTTCACCGACTCCCGGTCCCAGCCGCTCACCGTGGCGATCCAGAGCCAGCTGCGCCAGTTCGGGGCGAACATCGACGTGCTCTCCTCCGGCGCGTTCTTCTCCATGATCGTGCCGCTGATCGTGTTCTTCGC
>CAZMDO010000592.1:0-1852 GCA_964564445.1 uncultured Ruaniaceae bacterium
CCGGCACGATCGCGGTCCCGGCCCTGATCAGCCCGACCGGGGCCGCGCTGCTCACCGCCGGACAAGCGCAGCTGCTGGCCACCACGCGGCCCGCCGATCCGGAGGCCAGGTAGTAGGTAGACTGGTCTACCTACTACCTGGGGGTGGCATGATCAGGCAGACACCGGCGCGGACCCGGCTGCTCGAGGCCGCCGCCCGGCTGTTCTACGCCGGCGGCACGACCGCGACCGGGATCGATGCCATCACCGCCGAGGCCGGGGTGGCGAAGAAGAGCCTGTACAACAACTTCGCCTCCAAGGACGAGCTGGTGCTCGCCTACCTCGAGGCCCGGCACGCCGAGTGGCTGGACCTCTACGCCCGCCGCCTGGCCCGGGCGAGCGCACCGGAGCAACGGGTGCTCGCCGTCGTCGACGCCTACCTGGACCATGCCCGCCTGCCCTACGCCGACGGGTTCCGAGGCTGCGGTCTGCTGAACGCCGCGGCCGAGCTGCCGACCGGCTCGGTCGGACGGGACGCAGTGCGCCGGCACAAGGAGCAGGTGGAGGCACTGCTGGCCACCCACCTGACCGAGGCGGGTGCCGAGGACCCGCCGGGCACGGCCGAGCACCTCGCGTTCCTGCTGGAAGGGGCGATGAGCCGGGCCGGCCTGGAGGGGGACGCGCGCCGGCTGGTCCGGGCCCGGCAGATCGCCGCCGCCCTGGTGCACCAGGCGTGAGCGGCGGCTACCGCGCCGGGGTGCTGGCAATCACCCTCACCGCTGTGCTCTGGGGCACCACCGGCACGGCGGCGACGTTCGCCCCGGACGTGGGCCCGCTGGCGATCGGGGCCGCCGCGCTCGGGCTCGGTGGGCTGGCGCAGGCGGCGATCGCCGTCCCGGCGCTGCGTGCGGCGCGGGACCAGCTGCGCCGGCATGCCCGCCTGGTGGCGGTGGGGGCAGTGGCGGTCATGGTGTACCCGATGGCCTTCTACGCCTCGATGCACCTGGCCGGGGTGGCGGTCGGGTCGGTGGTGTCGTTGGCGTCGGCCCCGCTGGCCTCCGGGGTGCTGCAACGGGTGGTGGAGCGCCGCCCGTTGGGCCGCACCTGGCTGCTCGCCGCCACGCTCGGGATCACCGGGAGCACGCTGCTGTGCCTGGCGGCAGTGGCGGCCCCGAGCACCGGACCGGCCGCGTCGACCACCTCCGCGACGGTCGCCGGAGTGCTGCTCGGTCTGGTCGCCGGCAGCTCGTACGCGACCTACTCCTGGGTGGTCGGGAACCTGATCGGCGCCGGGGTGAGCCGGGCCGTATCGATGGGTGCGGTGTTCGGGGCGGGTGGGGCGTTGCTGCTGCCGGTGCTCCTCCTCACCGGGGCCCCGCTGCTGGCGACCGGCCAGGCCGCGCTGGTGGGCGCCTACATGGCGGCGGTGCCGATGTTCGCCGGGTACGTGCTGTTCGGGTTCGGGCTGGCCCGGGTGCCGGCGGCCACCGCCACCACCCTCACCCTGACCGAGCCGGCGGTGGCCACGGTGCTGGCGGTGCTGGTGGTCGGCGAACGGCTTCCGCTGCTGGGCTGGGCCGGGCTGGCGCTGATCGGGGCGGTGCTGGTGCTGCTGGCGCTGGATCCCGGCCGGGTGCGCGCACCGCGGCTGGCCGCCGACCGTCCGGGCGTTTAGAACTGCGCCACCTGGGTACGGGGTGGTCATCTGGCGGTGGACTCCGCCGACGAGCACAGGTGCGTCGCAGCGCTCGTGCAGCCGGGAAGCAGCATCGGTCCGCTCCGGCGCGACCGGGACGACACCGCCGAGGACGAGGAGCATCCGGCGAGGTCGAGGAGCTGACAACCATGGCGATCCAGGACGAGACCAGGTCGAC
>CAZMDO010000593.1:0-1849 GCA_964564445.1 uncultured Ruaniaceae bacterium
CTGTCCTACCAGGGCGACCTGTACTCGGTGCCGTTCTACGGCGAGTCCTCCTTCCTCGCCTACCGCGAGGACGTGTTCGCCGAGCAGGGGCTGGAGATGCCCGAGCACCCGACCTGGGACGAGGTGGCCGAGCTCGCCGCCCAGCTGCACGACCCGGAGGAGAACTTCGCCGGCATCTGCCTGCGTGGTCTGGCCGGGTGGGGGGAGAACATGGCGCCGATGTCCACGGTGATCAACACCTACGGCGGCAGCTGGTTCGACGAGGACTGGAACGCCACCCTGGACTCGCCCGAGGTGCGTGCCGCCGTCACCGACTACGTGGACCTGGTCCGCAGCTACGGTGAGCCGGGCGCTGCCACCGCCGGCTTCGGCGACTGCCTGACCATGTTCACCCAGGGCCAGGCGGCGATGTGGTACGACGCGACCTCGATGGTCTCCTCGGTCGAGGACCCCAGCTCCTCGACCGTGGCCGGGGACGTCGGCTACGCCGCGGCCCCGGTGGTCGAGACCGAGGCCTCCGGGTGGCTGTACTCCTGGGCGCTGGCCATCCCGGCCACGTCGGAGCACAAGGACGCCGCATGGGAGTTCATCTCCTGGATGACCCACCCGGACTACATGCACCTGGTCGGGGAGGAGATCGGCTGGGCGCGGGTGCCTCCCGGGAGCCGGTTGTCCACCTATGACATCCCGGAGTACGCCGAGGTCGCCTCGGCCTACGAGGAGGAGATGTTGCGAGCGATGGAGAACGCCAACCAGGACACCACGATGGCCCAGCCGGTGCCCTACCGCGGCATCCAGTTCGTCGCCATCCCCGAGTTCCAGGACCTCGGCACGCGGGTCGGGCAGCAGATGTCCGCCGCGATCGCCGGACAGGTCTCGGTGGAGGAGGCGCTGGCGCAGTCGCAGCGCTACGCCGAGACCGTCGCCGCGTCCTACCAGGCCGACCAGGAGGAGCAGTCGTGACCACCACCGCACTTGCCGCGCGGAACAACCGCCGCCAGGCGCTCCGCCGCAGCGCTGCCGAACCGACCAGGGCGTTGGACCGGGCCGAGGCGTGGCGCCGGCGCGCACCGCTGCTGCCCGCGCTGATCTTCACCATCATCGTGACCCAGGTGCCGTTCCTGGTCACCATCTGGTACTCGCTGCGGTCGGAGAACCTGCTCCGCCCGGGTGAGGACCGGTTCGTCGGCCTGGCCAACTATGCCGACCTGTTCGCCGACTCCACGTTCCGCCAGGCCGCGCTGAACAGCGTGATCTTCACCCTCGGCTGCGTGCTGTTCGCGATGCTGCTCGGCCTGGGCCTCGCGCTGCTGCTGGACCGACCGTTCCGGGGCCGCGGCCTGGCCCGCACGCTGCTGATCACGCCGTTCCTCATCATGCCGGTGGCGGCGGCGATGATCTGGAGCGTGTCCATGTTCAACCCGACCTACGGGATGGTGAACTGGGCGATCGGCCTGCTCGGTCTCGAGGCGGTGAACTGGACCGCAGCCTTCCCGGTGCTGTCCATCCTGATCGCGCTGGTCTGGCAGTGGACCCCGTTCATGATGCTCCTGGTGCTCGCCGGGCTGCAGGCCCAGCCCAAGGACGTGCTCGAGGCGGCGCAGATGGACGGTGCCGGGTGGGGCCGCACCTTCGTCTCGATCACCCTGCCGCAGCTGCGCCGCTACATCGAGCTCGGTGTGCTGCTCGGGGCGATCTACGTGGTGAACACCTTCGACCAGATCTACCTGATGACCGCGGGCGGTCCGGGCACGGCCAGCGCGAACCTGCCGTTCTACATCTACCAGCGCGCCTTCCTCGGGTTCGACATCGGGCAGGCGGCCGCCATGGGCGTGGTGGTGGTGATCGC
>CAZMDO010000594.1:0-1840 GCA_964564445.1 uncultured Ruaniaceae bacterium
GACCGGGCACCCGCGGCTGTGGGAGCGGGAGCGCCGCCGCATCCTGGCCGACCTGGAGACCATGCTCGCCGAGGACGACCGGTGGCGCGCCGGGCTGGACGCGAAGGTGCTGGCCAGCGAGCTGCCGTTCGGGCTGGACGGCGCCGACCCGGTCACGATCACGGTGCCCGGCGGGCGGGTGCTGCTGCGCGGCCGGGCGGACAAGGTGGACCTGACCCGGGACGGCACCCTGTACGTCACGGACATCAAGACCGGCCGCCGGAGCCGCTTCACCGGGATCAGCGAGGCGGACGCGGTGGTCGGCGGCACCAAGCTGCAGCTGCCGGTGTACGCCCACGCCGCCCGGCAGGCCTTCGCCGGCCAGGCAGACCAGGCGCGGGCGCAGTACTGGTTCGTGCGCAAGGAACCCGGCCGGATCGAGCTGCCGCTGAACGAGGCCGTCACCACCCAGCACGCGGCGGCGCTGAGCCTGCTCGCCCGCTCCATCGCCGCCGGGTTGTTCCCGCCGAAGGCCCCGGAGAAGGAGGACTACGCCTACGTGCAGTGCGTCTACTGCAACCCGGACGGGCTCGGCCACGCGGAGGTGCGCACCGGCTGGGAGCGCAAACGCCACGACGCCCCGTTGGCCGAGCTGGTGGCGCTCATCGATCCCGCCGCCCCGGCCGCCGCCGCCCAGGACGCGACCGGAGGCCCTGAACCCACCGGAGGCCCAGCATGACCGCGACCCTCCCGCTGCACGACCAGGCCGCCCGGGACCGGATCGCCACGGCCACCGATGCCACCCTGTTCGTCAACGCCGGCGCGGGGTCGGGCAAGACCCATTCGCTGGTCTCGCGCATCCTGCACCTGGTGCTGCACGACGGCGTGGCGCTGGGTCACGTCGCCGCCGTCACCTTCACCGAGAAGGCCGGGGCGGAGCTGCGCGACCGGCTCCGGGCCGACCTGGAGCGCGCGTGGCAGTCCGGGTCGGGTGAGCACCGCGAGGCCGCCGCCCGGGCGCTGGAGGACCTGGACGGTGCGGCCATCGGCACGCTGCACTCCTTCGCCCAGCGCATCCTGCTCGAGCACCCGATCGAGGCCGGGCTGCCGCCGCTGCTGGAGGTGCTGGACGAGGTGGGCTCGTCGGTGGCGTTCGAGGACCGGTGGCGTGAGCTGCAGCGCGCGCTGCTCGATGACGACGAGATCGCCGAACCGCTGCTGCTCGGCCTGACGCTGGGGGTGAAGTTCGAGCACGTGCGCGCCCTGGTGCGGGCGCTGGATGCGGACTGGGACCTGATCGGCGAGCGGGTGCTCGTCGGCGACCCGGAGCCCGTGGTGCTCCCGGACCTGGCGACCTGGCAGGACCAGGTGCGCTCCGCCGTCGACCTGGCCAGCACCTGCACCGATACCGGCGACACGCTCTACGCCCGGGTGCACGAGCTGGCGGACCTCGCCGCACGCGTGCCGGAGACCACCGACCTGGAGGCCGGCACGCTGGCTCTGGGCGCGGTCGCCGCACTGAGCACCAAGCTGGGCCGGACCGGGCGGAAGACCAGCTGGCCGGACATCGAGGAGATGAAGGACGCCTACACCGCGGCCGTCGAGCACGCGACGGCGCTGGTGGCCGAGGTGCAGGGCGCCTGCCTGCGCCGGATCACCCGGTGGGCGGCCGAGCGGGTGCTGGAGGCCGCCAACGAGCGTCGCCGGGAGGGTCGGCTGCAGTTCCACGACCTGCTGGTGCTCGCCCGGGACCTGCTGCGCCGGAGTCCGCAGGTGCGCCAGCGGCTGCACGAGCGGTACCAGCGACTGCTGCTGGACGAGTTCCAGGACACCGACCCGATCCAGATCGAGCTGGCGGTGC
>CAZMDO010000595.1:0-1840 GCA_964564445.1 uncultured Ruaniaceae bacterium
CTGGAGGACGTGTTCCTCGAGCTGACCGGACGGAGCCTGCGATGACCGACCACGCCGGGGCCAGCCCGTGGCCCGCACGGGTGCTCTCCCACGCCGGGTTCGAGATGCGCAACCTGCTGCGCAACGGCGAACAGCTGCTGCTCACCCTGATCCTGCCGGCGATCGTGCTGGTGGTGCTGGTGCGCACCGACCTGGTCCGTCTCGACCTGGCCGGGCAGGATCCGGTGCAGGTGGCCACCCCGGGGGTGCTGGCGCTGGCGATCATGTCCACCGCGTTCACCTCCAACGCCATCGCCACCGGGTTCGACCGGCGCGCCGGCGCGCTGCGCCTGCTCGCCACCACGCCCCTGGGCCGCAGCGGACTGCTCGGCGGCAAGGTGGTCGGGGTGTTCGCGGTGGAGCTGGTGCAGATCGTGGTGCTCGGGGCGCTCGCGCTGGCCCTCGGCTGGCGGCCGGTGCTCAGCGGGCTGCCGGTGGCCGTCGGCGCGGTGCTGCTCGGCACGGCGGCGTTCACCGCGCTGGCGCTGCTGGTCGCCGGCACGCTGCGGGCCGAGGCGGTGCTCGCCGGAGCCAACCTGCTCTGGCTGCTGCTGGTGGTCGGCGGCGGGGTGGTCTTCCCGGTCGGTGGCGTGCTCGCCTACCTGCCCTCGGCAGCGCTCGGAGACGCCCTCCGGGCCAGCCTGACCGGCGCCGGCACCGGTGCGGGACTCCTCGCGCTGGCGGTGCTGGCCGGGTGGACCGTGCTGCTCGGCGGGGCGACCGTGCGCTGGTTCCGGTGGCACTGACCACACCCGCAGCGGGCCGGAGCAGCACCGGAGGAGGGCTACCGTAGAGGGGTGTCCGCCCTGACCTACACCCGCCTCACCGGCCGCGTGATCGTGGCCAACCTCGTCGTGCAGATCGTGATCATCGCCACCGGTGGCGCGGTGCGGCTGACCGGGTCGGGGCTGGGCTGCTCCAGCTGGCCGAACTGCGCCCCCGGCCAGTTCACCCCCACCCTGCACGGGGAGACCTCGTTCCACCCGTACGTGGAGTGGGGCAACCGGATGATGGGCGCGGTGGTGGTGGTCGTGGCGCTCGCGGTGGCGCTGCTGGTGTTCTTCGCCCACCGCCGCGGCGTGCGCCCGGTGCCCTCGACCCGGCTGCTCTGGCTGGCCACGGTGCCGCTGCTGCTCTCCCTGGTGCAGGCGGTGCTCGGCGGGCTGACCGTGGTGATGGAGCTGCACCCGGCGCTGGTCGGCTCGCACTTCCTGTTCTCCGCGGTGCTGGTGTGGCTGTCCACCTGGCTGGTGATCGACTGGTACCAGCCCGGGCGGGCGCGACCGGCGGTGCCGGCCCGGCTGCGCACCGTGGGCTGGCTGCTGGCCGCGGTGTCCGGGGTGGTCGTGGTGCTGGGCATGGTGGTCACCGGGTCCGGTCCGCACTCCGGCGACGACGAGGTCGGCTACCGGTTCGCGGTGGACCCGGTGCTGGTGGCCAAGTCGCACGCCGGTGCGGTGTGGGTGTTCGTGGCCCTGCTGGTGGCGCTGCTGGTGCTGGCCCACCGGGCCCGGCCCCGGCAGGGGTCGTTCGACGACGGCGCAGGCCAGGCGGGTGTGGTCCGGCACCGGGCGCTGGTGCTGCTCGGCGTCACGCTCGCGCAGGGCGCGATCGGGTACGTGCAGTACTTCACCGGGCTGCCCGAGCTGCTGGTCGGGTTCCACATGGTCGGCGCGGCGCTGCTGCTGGTGGCCACCGCCTGGACCGTCGCCGGGATGTCCGAGCGTGCCTCGCGGGCCGAGCTGGCCGTGGGTGGACCTGCGCAGCCGGTGGCCGCCGCCCACTGAGCCGGCTGCTCGGC
>CAZMDO010000596.1:0-1838 GCA_964564445.1 uncultured Ruaniaceae bacterium
TCCTCCAACCGGACCAGCTCGGTGAACGCCTCGCTGTAGGCCGGATCGTTCGGGTCCATCCGCTGCAGCCGCCCCTTCACCTCCGCCACCTGCCGGGTCATCCCCATCCGCAGCAGCGCCACCAGCACGCCGCGGGCATAGCCGCCGAGCTCCTCGGGACGGTCCTGCGGCAACGGAGCCACGGCCAGCTCGGTGATCAATGTGGACACCGGACCGTCCGCGGTATCCCGCACCTGCTCGGCCCAGGTGGCGGTGGCCCGCTCGGTCGCGCTGCTGCCTGCCCCGCTGACGCTGAGCTGCTCCGCCAGCTCACCGAACCTGGCGACGCCGCCCACCGCGCGGATCACATCGTGCACGGCCCGGTGCGCGGGCACCACGAACGTGTCCGCACCCAGGTCGTCGAACCCGGCCTCGAGGGCGTGCTGCGGCAGCTGCAGCACCACCTCGAGCACCTGCCGCTCCAACCGTGCCACCGGGTCGTCGCGGTAGCGGGCCGCCGCCGCCCGCGCTGCAGCAGCCGCGACCGCACCGTCCTGCTCCGCCGCCCCGTCTGCGGCCCGCCCCCGCGGGCCAGCCCCACCCGACCCCTGACCAGGTCCGGGGCGCTGGTCCCGGCGAGCTCCGCCGTCATCGGCAGCACGGGGCGCCCGCGCCGCACGGTTGACCGCCTGACGCACCGCAGACTCCTCCATCCCCAACCAGCCGGCCAGCTCCCGGGCGTACTCCCCGCGCAGCGCATGGTCGCGGATCCGGGCCACCACCGGGGCGGTCACCCGCAGCCCGCTGACCCGGCCCTCAGCCGTGTTCAGGTCCACCTGGCGCAGCACCGAGCGGATCGCGAACTGGAACAGCGGCTCGCGCTCGGACACCAGGGCTCGAACCGCCTCGTCCCCGCGCGCCTGGCGCAGGTCGCACGGGTCCATCCCGGAGGCCTCCACCGCCACGAACGTCTGCGAGGCGAACTGCTGATCCTGGTCGAACGCCCGCAGCGCCGCCTTCTGCCCGGCCTCGTCGCCGTCGAAGGTGAAGATCACCTCCCCGCCCACCGCGCTGCCCGAGGAGAGCATCACCCCGGCGGCCGAGCTGGCCGTGTCCCCGAGCAGCCGGCGCACGATCTTGATGTGCTCACCACCGAAGGCGGTGCCGCAGGTGGCCACCGCCGTGGGCACCCCGGCCAGGTGCATCGCCATCACGTCGGTGTACCCCTCGACCACCACCACGCGCCGGTTCTTCGCGATCTCCCGCTTGGCCAGGTCGATGCCGTAGAGCACCTGCGACTTCTTGTAGATCTGGGTCTCCGGGGTGTTCAGGTACTTCGGTCCGGGATCGTCCTCGTACAGCTTGCGCGCCCCGAAGCCCACGACGGCGCCCGCCAGGTCGCGTATCGGCCACACCAGGCGCCCGCGGAACCTGTCGTAGCTGCCGCGCTGGCCCTGGGAGAGCAGCCCGGAGGCGGTCAGCTCCTCGGCGGTGAAGTGCTTCTGGCGCAGGTGCCGGCCCAGGTTGTCCCAGCCCTTGGGGGCGTAGCCCACGCCGAACCGCTCCGCGGCCGCTCGGTCGAAGCCCCGCCCGGTGAGGAAGTCCCGTGCGACCTGCGCCTCCGGGCTGGCCAGCTGGGCGGCGAAGTACTCGGCGGCCACCCGGTGGGCGTCCAGCAGCCGCTGCCGGCGGCCGGTCTCGTGCGGGGACCGGCGCGGGCCGCCGTCGTCCTCGTAGCGCAGCTGCACCCCGGCCTTGGCGGCGAGCGTCTCCACCGCCTCGGTGAAGCTCAGATGGTCGATCTTCTGCACGAAGGAGATGACGTCGCCGCCCTCGCCGCAGCCGAAGCAGTGCCACAG
>CAZMDO010000597.1:0-1826 GCA_964564445.1 uncultured Ruaniaceae bacterium
GATGCTCGCCGGTGTCTCCGTGGACTACTACACCCGGCTGGAGCAGGGGCGGGAGGCCTCGCCGTCGGCCTCGGTGGTCACCGCGCTGGCCGGTGCCCTGCAGTGCGACCTGGACCAGCGCGACCACCTGTTCCACCTCGCTCGGCTGCCGGCCCCGCTGCGCCGCGCGGGCCGGCACGTCCGCCCCGGCCTGGTCGCCCTGGCCCACCGGCTCAGCGACATCCCGGTGCTGATCATCTCCGACCTCGGTGAGGTGCTCTGGTGCAACCCGCTGGGCAGTGCGATCGCCGGCGACCTGCCCGACGAGCCCGGCCGGGGCCGGAACCTGGTGTGGCGCTGGTTCACCGACCCCTCGACCCGAGCCATGCCGGAGACGGACTGGGACCGGATCTCCGCCGCGCACGCGAGCGACCTACGAGCCACCCATGCTCGGCGGGGCGGTGATGCCGAGGTGACCACCTTCGTCGAGGACCTGCTGACCCACAGTGCCGAGTTCCGCCGGCTCTGGCAGCGACACGAGGTCGCCGTGCACCACGCGGACGAGAAGACCCTGCTGCACCCACAGGTCGGTGCCCTCCGGTTCCGCTGCGAGGTCCTGCTCACCCCGGACGAGGACGTCTGGCTGCTCGCGTTCTTCCCACTGGCCGGCACCGACGCCGCGGAGAAGCTCGAGCTGCTGCAGGTGATCGGCAGCCAGGAGCTGCAGGGCGCAGATCCGGGCTGACCGCAGCGCCCCGCACTCCCGAGCGGTGCGCCCCGGCAGCCGCCGCGGTGCTCACCCGTCCACGGTCTGGCCCGCGAGGAAGTGCCAACCCAGCCACCACCAGCACACCAGGAACGCCAACCTGATCGTGCGCGAGGTGAGCACCCGGTCGAACAGGTCGGTGACCGTCACCTCGTCGGAGGACCGGCGGGCGATCCCGTCGGTCACCAGCAGCGCGACCGCGCAGGTGGCGAAGTACAGCGCACTGAGGATCACCGTGGCCGCCCCCTGCGCAGCAGATACACGCCGGCGAGCAACCAGACCACCACGAACACGCCCTGGCCGGCCCGGTCGGCGAGCACCGGGTCGAGCAGGTCGCTCAGCGGCACCGCTGCCGGATCCTGTCCGAGGTTGACCAGCAGCACCTGCGCCAGCTCCCACAGCCCACCGGCGATCCAGATTGCCGCCCACGCCCACGCCAGCCGGCGCAGCGCCACCGGCCACCGCTGCTCCGGACCGGGGAGCCGGTCACCGGACCAGCCCAGCACGAGCACCACCACGCCCAGCGGCACCAGGGCGGCGGCCATCGCCCCGCTGTGCCGGGTGAGCGCGGTCAGCGCCACGGCGGCCACCGCTGCCGCGGGCAGCAGCACCGTCAGCGGCAGGTGCCAGCCGCGGTCCCGACCGGTCGGCGGCGTGGCTCGTTCCCCGTGCGCCGGTCGCATGGCTCGGGCCGCCCTGGTGTGCACCAGGTCGACGCCCATCACGATCGCGGCCAGCAGGAACAGGCCGGCCGCGAACCACTGCTGCCGCACCAGCTGCACCGCACCGATGATCGCCATCACCAGCAGCCACGCCCACGGCCCCCACTCCCGGGAAACCTCGGCGGGCACCCGACCGGCCGGGCCGCCGCGGCTGCTGCGCGCGTGCTCGCCGCTCATCCGCCCACCGCCAGCACCATCAGCACCGTCGCGCCACCCGACGCACTCCAGCCGGTCGCCAGCCTCCGGGGCCGCCAGAGCACCAGGGTGAGCGTGACCACGACGATCCCGACAGCGATCCCAGGCACCTGTTCAGCGTAGATCTGCGCGAGGTGCTGCGCCTGTGCTGGCGGTGGGCACCC
>CAZMDO010000598.1:0-1824 GCA_964564445.1 uncultured Ruaniaceae bacterium
AGCGGATGATCGCGTCCTGCTCGGCCTGGATGGTGGCCACGATGTCGCTCATCCGCCCGGTGCGCTCGGCGTTCAGCGCGGCCAGCAGCGCACCCTCACCGCTGAGCACCACGTCATCGGCGACCGCGTCGGCGTCCAGCAGGTCGTCCTCCAGCCCGACGACGGTCCTCCCCTTGGTCTGCAGGTGTCGCCGGAGCACCACCTCACCCGGCTGGGCCGCGGTGGCCTGGTAGAACGGCCGGGCCGCCGGTGCGCGCCAGTCGGTCAGCAGCGGCTGGTGCTCGGGGTCGGAGATGCCGATCCTGCCCACGTACCGGCGCTGGCCGTCCCGCAGGTCGAGACGGCCGAAGACGAGGCGGTCCTCCACCGAGCCCAGCTGCGCGAGCCGGTCCTCGTACAGGGTGGCGAACGCGTCGCGCTCCGAGCGGTTCTGGTGGGTGCCGACCGCACCGGTGCGGCGCACCTGCGCCAACCGGGAGCGGGTGTGCTCGCGCAGCTCGTCCAACCGGTCGTAGACGCGGGTGACGTGCGCCTGCTCCTGGTCCAGCTGGAGCTGTCGGTCGTGGTGGCTGGAGCTGCCGGGCTGCCGGTCGCCCTCCGCCCAGACCACGCGGTGCGGCGCCGAAGGATCAGGTGCCATGTTGCTGCTGGTCACCGATGAGCTCTCCTCGCGTCCGGACCGTACAAGGCGAACGATTATTATCCACTGTTTCGACCAGCTGCGGGGCCGGCCGGGTGTGATCTGCCTCCCTGCCGTCGCCCTCCGGCGCCGCCGTCGGGTACCACCAGCGGCACCGGGAATGTCCCCCGGCTGGTCGGTGTTCAACCACCGAGGTGAGAAACAGACGATGAAGGATCCACGAGAGCTGTACCGCTGGGCTGACGACGCTCCCGCCCCTGAGGAGGGCGAGGCGCCGGTGCTGGTGCACGCCCTGCAGGGGTCGATGGACGCCGGCAGCGCCGGCCGGCTGCTCGCCCAGCACCTGACCAGCAAGCTTCCCGCGACCCGGGTGCTCAGCTTCGACATGGACGAGCTGTTGGACTACCGGTCCCGGCGCCCGGCGATGACCTTCAAGGACGGTGCCTGGACCAGCTACGACGAACCCGAGCTGGTGCTGGACCTGGTCCGTGACGACGACGGCGCACCCGTGCTGCTGCTGCACGGCCTGGAGCCGGACCTGCACTGGGAGCGCTTCGTGGCGGCGGTGCAGGCGGTGGTCGAGGACTTCGGCGTGCGGCTGACGATCGGCGTGCACGGGATCCCGATGGGGGTGCCGCACACCCGGCCGATGACCGTCACGGCGCACGCCACCCGGCCTGAGCTGATCGAGGCCTACCCGAACTACTTCTCCACGGTGCAGGTGCCCGCGAGCGCCGCCGCGCTGCTCGAGCTGCGACTGGGCCGGCGGGGCCGGGACGCGATGGGTTTCGCCGCCAACGTGCCGCACTACCTGGCCCAGGCGGACTACCCGCAGGCCGCCGCTGAGCTGGTTCGCCAGGTGGCCCGCGCCGCCGACCTGAGCCTGCCGGTGGGGGACCTCGAGGCCGCCGGTGCGCGCGTGCGCGGCGAGATCGACCGGCAGGTCGCCGAGTCCGAGGAGGTCACTGCCGTGGTGGCCGCCCTGGAGCGCCAGTTCGACCAGTTCAGCGAGGCGGCCGAGAACCAGGGCCGTTCGCTGGGGGCCACCCCGCTGGACGAGCTGCCCAGCGCCGACGAGCTCGGCGCTCAGCTGGAGGCGTTCCTCGCCGGCCAGGACGGCGACACCGAGGACTGACCACCCCGGCGGCCTGCTGCCCGGTGCGGCAGAACGCCGTCGGCGGGAG
>CAZMDO010000599.1:0-1821 GCA_964564445.1 uncultured Ruaniaceae bacterium
GCGCTGAAGATCATGCACCCGCACCTGGCCGACGGGGTGGACGTGGCCGCCCGGTTCCGCCGTGAGGCCCGCGCCGCCGCCCGCCTGGCCCACCCGGGTGTGGTCGGTGTGTACGACCAGGGCAGCACCGAGGACATGAACTACCTGACGATGGAGTTCGTCGACGGCACCAACCTGCGCGCCCTGCTGCGCCGCCGCGGGGTGCTGCCGGTCGGTGAGGCGCTGCAGACCGTCGAACGGGTGCTGGACGCCCTGGCCGCCGCCCACCGGGCCGGTCTGGTGCACCGGGACATCAAGCCGGAGAACATCCTCATCACCACCGAGGGGGAGGTGAAGGTCGCCGACTTCGGCCTGGCCCGCGCGGTCTCGGAGGCGACCGTGGCCACCACCGGCAGCCTGCTCGGCACCGTGGCCTACCTCTCCCCCGAGATCGTCACCAACGGCGAGGCGGACGCGCGCGCGGACGTCTACGCCGTGGGCGCCATGCTGTACGAGCTGCTCACCGGGCACCAGCCGTTCCAGGGCGAGACGCCGATCCAGGTGGCCTACCAGCACGTGCACGGCGAGGTGCCGGCCCCCTCCGAGGCGATCCTGTGGCTGCCCTACGAGGTGGACGAGCTGGTGGCCACCCTGACCGCCAAGGACCCGGCCGACCGCCCCGCCGACGCCGGCGCCGCCCGCACCCTGGTGCACCGGGTGCGCACCTCGATGGACGAGCAGGACCTGGACCGGCGCGCGGAGGCCCCCGAGGCCCCTGACGACCCGAGCAGCCCCGAGGACGGTGACCTGACCGGAGAGGTGACCACCGCCGTCGGGCACACCGGAACGATCGCGCTGCCCATCGGTGCCGTGCCGCTGACCGAGGACCAGGACGAGGCCCCCGCCCCGCGCCGGCGCGTGCGTGGTGGGCGGGTGCTGCTGGTCCTGCTGGTGGTGCTGCTCCTGGCCGCCCTGGGCGGCGGGGGCACCTGGTGGTACCTGACCGTGGGCCCGGGCGCCTACACCCAGGTGCCCGACGTGGTCGGCGCCACGCAGGAGCAGGCGGAAGCCACGCTGACCGACCGGCAGCTCGACCACCGGGTGGAGACCGCCCACTCCGACGAGGTCCCCGAGGGGCGGGTGATCAGCACCGACCCCGGCCCGGGCCAGGACGTCCGCCGCGACGGTCAGGTCCAGCTGGTGGTCTCCCTCGGCGTGCAGATGCTCACCGTGCCGTCGGTGACCGACCAGGTGGAGGAGCAGGCGCTGGCCACGCTGCGGGAGGAGGGCTTCACCCTCGCCCCGGTGGACCGGCAGTACAGCCAGGAGGTCGCCGAGGGTCGGGTGATCAGCACCGACCCCGCTCCCGGGGAGCAGGTCCGGCACGACACCCAGGTCACCGTGACCATCTCCCGCGGCAAGGAGCCGATCACCGTTCCGGACGTCACCGGCGAGAGCGAGGAGGACGCCGCTGCCGCGATCGACGACGCCGGTGGGGTGCCGCAGGTGGACGGGCGGGTGTACCACGACACGGTGCCCGAGGGGCACGTGGTCGCCCAGACGGTCACCGGCGATGCCCTGCGCGGCGACGTGGTGCACCTGACCGTCTCCCGCGGGCCGGAGCTGTTCGAGGTGCCAGACGTGTTCGGGATGCAGTACGGCGAGGCGGAGGACCAGCTGCGCGGGCTCGGCTTCGAGGTGGAGCGGGAGAACGTGTTCGGCGGGGTGTTCGGCACCGTGCGGGACCAGTCGGTGGCCGCCGGCGAGATGATGCCGGCCGGCACGGTCATCGTGCTCACCGTGGTCTGATCAGCGCCCGACGGCGGAGCTCACCGTGGTCTG
>CAZMDO010000600.1:0-1820 GCA_964564445.1 uncultured Ruaniaceae bacterium
GGTGTTGCAGGCGGACTCTACGGGTCCGGAGCCGATGTAGTAGCCGTTGGCGCGGAAGTCGGCGTACTGCATGCGGTGGTGGTTGCGGGTGAAGTAGGCGACTTCGGTGGCTGCTGGTTTGGCGAGGTCGGGGGCGCAGGTGGCCAGGTCGAGGTTATCGATCGTGGTCGCGATCTCGGGGGTGTTGCCGAGGTCGAGGGCGTCGATGAGTCGGTGTTCGAAGGCGGCTGGGTCGGTCAGGATCGGGGTCAGGAGTCGGGTCAGGTCGGTGAGGTGTTCACGGGCGTGGAAGTAGTCCACGATCTGGGTCGCGGCTGGGAAGTGGGTATCGGCGATGTTCCAGATCCACTTCGCGCCGTCACCGAGGATGATGGGTTGGCGGATGGCCTCGAAGCCGCGGCGGTGGTACTCGGCCTTGGCCTGGGCGGCGAAGCTGGCGGCCGGGTCGAAGGTGGAGATGTAGGAGACTGAGCCGGGGTCCTGGACTGGGTCGCCGGTGGCTGGGTCGCGGCGCGTCTGGGTGAAGAAGGCGCCGATCTTGACTTCTCGGGTGCCGGCCCGGACACCGTTCTTTCCGGGGCGTCCTTCGACCTCGCGGGGGAGCATGGGTGCCCCGGTTCCGTCGATGAGGATGTAGCACAGCCCCAGGCCAGCACCATCGTCGGTGCCGGTAGTGGGGTGTGGTCTGCTGATGGCCGCGTGCGCTTCGGCCTCGATCACCTCCCGGGCCCGGGCGCCCTGGGTACGGGTGGCCCGGGCCAGGGTCGAGGTAGAGGCCAGGTCCAGGCCGGTCACCGCGCCGATGAACTCGAAGCCTTTCGCGTAGGCCATCTCCGACCCGGCCAGCGCAGCAGCCCGGGCCAGACCCGGTGACAGGCTGTTGCTGGCCACCCCGAGCCGGGCGTCCAAGGGTGCGAAGCCGTGTCGGTGCACCCGGCAGTGGTAGTAGCCGCGGGTGATCTCTACCCGGCCAAGCAGGGTGCGCACCGTCTTGGCCCGCCGAGCAACCAGGCGAGCGTGATGATCCCCCACGCCCCCCTCCTCGGTGGCGGTGATCGGGCAAGGCACCCCAGATGGGCAATCAGCTCCGGCGAAGTCCAGCACCCCGGCCAGAGCCGCGAGCCCGATCGAGGCGCCGGTGTGCTGGGCGGCCCGCTCGACCGCCTCCAACACCCCCTGATCGCCGCGCTCACCGCCACCAGTAAGCGCTTCGGCTGCCCTATGGACCAGCGCCCGGGCCTCACAGGCAGCCACCTCGGCGACCGCATCGGCCAGGACGCTCAGCTCCCCATCTTCGTCCTGGCCACAGAGCCCCCTTTTTCCCCGCCGGAGGCGGGGTCAGAAGCTGTCACCGTCTTGGGCGGTCGGCCCCGCTTGGGTGGTGGCACCCGCAACTTGCACAGCTCCTCGTTGATCTCCACGAAGTCCTCGACCAGATCGGCGAACTGGGAATAGTTCTCCAGCTCGCCCTGCACCTGCTCGGCCCGGTCCATCGGGATCACCTGACCCCGCGAGAGGCCCTTGACCGTGCGCGTCCACAACGCCCTGGGCCCATGCCCCCGGGCGCCCGGCTGGGCGCACCCGCACGAGGCATTGCCGCACTTGCGGTAGCCGATCTGCAACGAGCCGCGCCGGAACGCCGGGACCGCGCCGATCCGCTCCAGCACCAACCGGCGCGCCTCCTCCAGCTCACCGAACTTCATCCCGGTGTAGTCCCTGACCATGACACCCTCTTCAATAATTGATTATGCATCACATAACCAAATTATCGAGTGACCAGGGCAAACAACCCGAACGACACGTCCATGACTCACACCCGC
>CAZMDO010000601.1:0-1811 GCA_964564445.1 uncultured Ruaniaceae bacterium
AGGTCGTAGAGCACCTTGTGCCAGAACCGGGCGTAGAGCAGGTGCAGCACCGCGTGCTCCACCCCGCCCACGTACAGGTCCGCACCGCCGGAGCCGGGCACCCCGTCGGCACCCACCTGCGGGCCCATCCAGTACTTCTCGTTCTCCGGGTCCACGAACGCCGCGGCGTTGCTCGGGTCCAGGTAGCGCAGCTCGTACCAGCAGGAACCGGCCCAGTTCGGCATGGTGTTGGTGTCCCGGCGGTAGGTCTTCGGCCCCTCGCCCAGGTCCAGGGTCACGTTCACCCACTCGGTGGCACGGGCCAGCGGCGGCTCGGGGGTGGAGCCGGCGTCGTCCTCGGCGTAGGTGCGCGGGGAGAAGTCCGGCACCTCCGGCAGCTCCACCGGCAGCAGCTCGTCCGGGATCGCCACCGGGCGGTCGTCGCTGTCGTAGACCACCGGGAACGGTTCGCCCCAGTACCGCTGCCGGGAGAACAGCCAGTCCCGCAGCCGGTAGGTGACGGTCGGGGTGCCATCGCCGCGCTCGGCGAGCCAGGAGGTGATCAGCGCCTTGGCCTCCTCCCGCTCCAAGCCGTCCAGGCTGATCTCGTCGTTGGCGGAGTTGATGGTCGGCCCGTCGCCGGTGTAGGCGCCGCCGGTGAAGTCCTCCGGGGGCTGCACCGTGCGCACGACCGGCAGGTCGTAGCTGGTGGCGAAGGCGAAGTCACGCTCGTCCTCGGCCGGCACCGCCATGATCGCCCCGGTGCCGTACCCGCTGAGCACGTAGTCGGCCACGAACACCGGCAGCCGTGCCCCGTTGACCGGGTTGGTGGCGTACACGCCGGTGAACACGCCGGTCTTCTCCCGGCCCTCGGCCTGGCGCTCCAGGTCGGTCTTCGCCGCGGCCGCCCTCCGGTAGGCGGCCAGCGCCTCGCCTGGGGTGGCGGCACCGCCGGTCCAGGCGTCCTTGGTGCCCTCCGGCCAGGCGGCCGGCACCAGGTCGTCGATCACGGTGTTCTCCGGGGCGAGCACCATGAAGGTGGCACCGAAGAGCGTGTCCGGCCGGGTGGTGAACACCTCGACGGCGGAGCTCGCCGGGGCGGTCGGCTCACCCAGGGCGAAGCGCACCCGGGCGCCCTCGGACCGGCCGATCCAGTTGCGCTGCATGGTCTTGACCTTCTCCGGCCAGTCCAGCAGGTCCAGGTCCTCGACCAGCCGGTCGCCGTAGGCGGTGATCCGCATCATCCACTGCCGCAGGTTGCGCTGGAACACCGGGAAGTTGCCGCGCTCGCTGCGCCCCTCGGCGGTGACCTCCTCGTTCGCCAGCACGGTGCCCAGCCCGGGGCACCAGTTCACCGGCACGTCGGCCACGTAGGCGAGCCGGTAGGTGCCGAGCACCTCCTCCTGCTCGGCCGGGGTGAGCTCGGCCCAGGGGCGGCCGTCCGGGGTGGGCCGGGCACCGTCGGCGAGCTGGGCGATGAGCTCGTCGATCGGGCGGGCGGCGCCGGTGCCGCGCCCGTCGCGGCGGGGAGCCTCGGGGTCGAACCAGGAGTTGTAGATCTGCAGGAAGATCCACTGCGTCCAGCGCACGAACTCCGGGTCGGTGGTGGCGAAGGTGCGCCGGTCGTCGTGCGCCAGCCCCATCCGGCGCAGCTGCCGGCGCATCGTGGCGATGTTCTCCTCGGTGGTGATCCGGGGGTGCTGGCCGGTCTGCACGGCGTACTGCTCGGCGGGCAGGCCGAAGGCGTCGAAGCCGAGCGCGTGCAGCACGTTCGACCCGGTCATCCGCTTGAACCGGCCGACCACGTCGGTGGCGATGTAGCCGAGCGGGTG
>CAZMDO010000602.1:0-1811 GCA_964564445.1 uncultured Ruaniaceae bacterium
GGCAAGAACGGTGTGGACGGCGTCTACACCGCCGACCCGCGCACCGACCCGACCGCCGTACGCATCGACCACCTCACCTTCGACGAGGCGATCCGGCGCGACCTGCGCGTGGTGGACTCCACCGCCCTGGCGCTGTGCCGGGACAACGAGCTGACCATGCGCGTGTTCGGCATGGGCACCCCCGGTAACGTCGCCGGTGCCCTCCGGGGTGAGAAGATCGGAACCATCGTGACGTCCCAGCCAGTCCCCGAACCCACCAAGGAGCAAGCGTGATCGACGACACCCTTCTCGAAGCCGAGGAGAAGATGGACAAGGCCGTCGAGGTGGCCCGCGAGGACTTCGCCGGGATCCGCTCCGGACGCGCCAACGCGGGCATGTTCGAGAAGCTCGAGGTGGACTACTACGGGGCGCCCACGCCGCTGCAGCAGCTCGCCTCGATCACCATCCAGGAGGCCCGGACGGTGCTCATCGGCCCCTACGACAAGGGCGCGATGACGACCATCGAGAAGGCGCTGCGGGAGTCGGACCTGGGCGTCAACCCCAGCAACGACGGCAACACCATCCGGATCGTGCTGCCCACCCTCACCGAGGAGCGCCGCCGCGACTACGTCAAGCTCGCCAAGACCAAGGGGGAGGACGCCCGGGTCTCCGTGCGCAACATCCGCCGCCGTGCCAAGGAGGAGCTGGACCGCATCGCCAAGGACGGGGAGGCCGGCGAGGACGAGGTCGCCCGGGCGCAGACCGAGCTGGACGCGCTCACCCGCAAGCACACCGATGTGATCGACGCGCTGCTTGCCGGCAAGGAGAAAGAGCTCCTCGAGGTCTGAGGCGCCCATGCCCGCTGACACCCCCACCCCTGACCCCGGCTCCGAGGGCGCTGCAGCGACCTCACGCCGGGCCCGCCGGGCGGCGGAGCGGGCGGCCCAGCTGGAGGCCGAGCTGGCCGCCCAGCCGGACGTGGTCACCACCGGGCAGATGCCCCTCGGTGAGGCCGAGCTGCCGGCCCGGTCCGCGGACGAGGTGGAGATCGAGCCGCGCGAGCTGCTCGCCGAACCGGTGCGCACCTCCCGGGCCGGGCGCAACCTGCCGGTGGCCATCGCCGTGGGCCTCGGTCTGGGCGGTGTGCTGCTCGCCTCCCTGTTCGTGCGCAAGGAGGCCTTCCTGGTGCTGGCGATCGTCGCCTGCATCGGCGGCCTGTGGGAGCTGGACCGCAGCCTGCGCACCCGGGACATCCGCCTGCCGCTGCTGCCGCTGGCCGTGGGCACCGTCGGCATGCTGGTCTCCGCCTACACCGCCGGCATCGAGGCGCTGCTGGTGGCGTTCGTGCTCACCGCCGGCGGGGTGTTCGTCTGGCGGGTGGTCGACGGCGGTGGTGTGGTGGCCCTCCGGGAGGCCACCACCGGCATCTTCGCCGCCGCCTACATCCCGTTCCTGGCGGGGTTCCTGACCATCATGCTGTCCGCCGACGACGGCCAGTGGCGGGTGCTCATGCTGATCGCCCTGGTGGTGGCCAACGACACCGGCGGCTACACCGCCGGGGTGCTCTTCGGGAGGCACCCGATGGCCCCCAGCGTCAGCCCGAAGAAGTCCTGGGAGGGGGCCGCCGGCTCGCTCGTGCTCGCCGTGGCGGTCGGGATCGGCTTCGCGATCTGGGGCCTGCGCCTGGACTGGTGGGCCGGTGCGCTGCTCGGGGTGGCGGCCGTGGTCGGTGCCGTCTTCGGCGACCTGGCCGAGTCGATGCTCAAACGCGACCTGGGCATCAAGGACATGGGCACCCTGCTGCCCGGCCACGGCGGCATCCTGGACCGGGT
>CAZMDO010000603.1:0-1811 GCA_964564445.1 uncultured Ruaniaceae bacterium
GAGGTCGCCGCGATGACCCGGGACCAGGCGATCGTACGAATGAACGAGTTCTAGGCGCAGCCCCGCAGTGATGGGATGATCGCGCGGCGCGTGGTGCGGCTCCCCGCGGGGGCCGATTGCGCTCGTGTGCTCGCGTCGGCGGCTGTAGTGGTGGTGCCGTCGGCCTGGTGCCCTACGACTCGATGTCGGTGGCTCGACCTAAGCTCAGCGGCGTGATCATCAGAATTCCTTACGCCGCCCAGGATGTCGTGATGGGCCATGTCTCGCCGAGCAGCGCACCCGGCCGGGGGACATCCCGATGAGGGCCGCCCAGCTCGAGGTGCCCGAGTCGTTCACCGGCATCATGCCACTGGACACGACGACGAATGGTGCCTACCTCTACGAGCGCACGGAGACACCCGTCGTCGGGGAACCCTCACCACACGACCGGGCGCGCCGCTCCGGAAGGCGGGAGGACTACACGGCCCGAGCCGATGAGACGGGTCGGCTGACGTCGGTTACCGAGTCGAGCGCATGGCGAGTCGTCGGCTGCAGCGCCACTGGCAAGCAGTACACCCGTTGGATGCCCATCTCACTCACGACTGTCCGCGTGCTCACCAGCGGTCGGCACACTGTCTTCCGGCGAGCGTGGACGCAGGCCGGGCAGCGCCAGCTTGGGTTCCCGTACTACGACGGCGACCTGAGCATCTCACCAGGTCTACGCCGGTTGGCTGCGGAGCTATTGGGCCCGGCGCCAAACTTCGGTGCAAGGCATCCGCTGCTGGCGCCGACAGCCCGCTACGTGGTCCGCCATCGAGCGTTCCTCGCACGATATTGGGATGCGGCGGACGTGCCATCGCTCACCCTCAGCCTGTTCGGGCGGTCACGACGCGGCTCGGACCTGGTCCAGGCTGTCGCGGAGGCTGACGTCCTGAGCCTGTTCGTTGCCTGGTCCATGCGTGGCCTGGTCCCGACCGAGTGGCTGGTGGAGCTACTGCACCGCAGTACGGCCAACCAAGCGGCCAGGCACGACGCGGACTGGCGGTGGCGCCCCCTCGTCAACCAGGGCGACCTCCGGCCACACCTTCGTGGCCTGGATCGTTCCGTGCTACGCGGGCTCACCCGGTGCGTGCACGGACTCACCCGCGACTGTGTGTGGGACCTCTCGAACCTGCCGGCGGCTCCACCGACGCGGCACCGGTCCTGGGGCGAGCTGCACGATCACACTGCGGCGGCGGAGCAGCAGATGCGATGACCCGTTCCTCTCGACGTCACGGTCGCGCCGCTTCTCCCACGAGATGCTCGCACACCCCCCGTGGCGTCAGTGACTGGTCGCGGAGGGATCGCGGAGGTTCGCCAGTACCGCCTTCACGTTCCGCGCTCGAGAGTGTGTCATCCACGTTGCCACGTCGAGGAGCCGGAGTGTGCTCGGCGTGCTGCTCGCGCCCGCCTCCACGGCATGGGTGCCTAGTGCATCGATGCGTTCCCGCAGGTCCGGTGTCAGCGCCTTGCGCAAGAGGATCCATTGGTTGGTGCGTTGGAGATGCAAATGCTGGACGACCACCGAGTCGAGGATCGGCATCAGCAGCGGTCGCTTTCGTGCCAACAGCTTGCTTGCGCGCGTCTGCCCGAGACCGGAAATATCGCGGACCAGTCCCCAGAGCTTCCAGATCGCTGAGTCCCGCTGCTCGAGGCACTCCCTCGGGACGTCCCAGAGGCTCTGTCCTGGGGGCACAGCGGCCAGCAGGGCGCCCGCCTCGGGATTGTCGATGAGGCGACGAACGGTGTGCGGACCGAACCGTACATCCAGCAGCGAGGCGGCAGCGAGGTCA
>CAZMDO010000604.1:0-1806 GCA_964564445.1 uncultured Ruaniaceae bacterium
CCCAGCGGGATGGGCAGCCAGTCGGGACGGTTCTTCTGTTCGTACACGGCTTCGTACAGCGCCTTGTCCAGCTCCAAGGCCCTGAGCACAGTCTCGTCCAGTTCGCCGCCGGCGGCACGGTAACCGGCGAGGAAGGATCCGCGCGCCTCCTCGGCCCAGGCGGGGGTGCTGGCCCGACCGACCGCGGCGGCGTAGTCGAAGGAGCGCAGCATGCCGGCCACGTCCCGCAACCGCTGATCCGGGCGGCGCCGCTCCGCCAGCGGGCGCAGCGGCTCGCCCTCGAAGTCCAGCACGTACCAGGTGCCCTCGGCGTGCAGCACCTGACCCAGGTGCAGGTCCCCGTGGATGCGCTGGGTCTGCTCGGTGGCCGTACCGGCCACCGGGCCCAGCACCGCCTCGATCGCCTCGGCGAACACCGTCAGCGCGGGCACCTGCGACAGCGCCCACCGGGCCCGCTCGCGCAGCTGCTCGGCCAGCGGGGACGGGGCACCGTCCGCCCCGACGCCAGCGCCACCCTCGACCGGTACCGGCAGCGCGGCGGCCAGGTGGGTGTGCAGCTCGGCCACGCAGGTGCCCAGGTCGGCTGCCAGCGGGGTCAGGTCCGCACCGGTGCGGGCATGGTCGCAGGCCAGCTCGAACCCGTCCCGGGCGCCGGCCACGAACGCGGTGAGCACGCCCAGGTCGCCGTGCACGGGGCTGCCGGCCGGCCCGGGCCAGGAGCCGCTGAGGGTGGCGAGCACGTCCGGCACGTGCCGCCAGCCGGCCTCGCGCAGCGCGAGGGCCACCTCGATGTCCGGGTTGGTGCCGGCGGCGAGCACGCGGAAGAGCTTCAGCTGGGCGCCCGGCCCGCCCTCGCGCCCAGGGATGCGCACCGAGGTGTTCGACTGCTCACCGGTGTGCACCCGGGCCTCGGCCGGGACCAGGGAGGCGGTGGCGATGCTGGCCCCCGGCCGCGGGGTGGCCCCGGCCAGCCAGGCGCGCAGGAACGCCGGGTGGTGCGGCCCGTCCACCAGCACCTCCTCGCTGCCGAGCCGGGCGATGACCCCCGCCGCCACCGGCCAGGTGCTGGTGGCCACCAGCGGCACCTGCAGCACCACGGGTGCGCTGGCCGCCCGGCGCAGCTCCAGCAGCACCACGGTGCACGCTGCTTCCTGGTGCGGGTCCGGCAGGTCGATCGAGGCGATCGGGCGCACCGTGGCGGCCGGGTCGTCCTTGGCCGGGAACCAACGCTGGGCACGCACCCAGCCCTCGATCAGGTCCAGCAGCAGGGAGGTGTCCGGCTGGCTCATCGTGGCTCCAGCACCAGCCAGAAGAAGTCGCGGGAGCCGAGGGTGAGGGTGAGCTCACCATCCTGCCCACCGGCCCGGCCGGGCCCGGGCGCGGCGTGACCAGCAGCGTCCTGCCCGGACGAGCCGTGCTCGGGTGAGGGACCCTCGCCCGGGGGGTGCGCCGTCGTCGACCGTGGTGTGCCGGTGCGCGCGGCGACCGGCGGGAACTGCTCGCCGCCGAAGACGTCCCGCACCGAGCGCCCGGCCAGGCCGGGCAGCTGCACCGTGGCCGAACGTGGGGTGGCCGCCAGGTTCGCCACGCACAGCATGGTCTCGGCCTCGCTGCGGCGCAGGAACGCCAGCACGGCCTCGTTGTCACTGACCAGCGGCACATAGTCACCGGTGCCGAACACCGGGTGGGCCCGGCGCACCTCGAGCATCCCGCGCACCCAGTGCAGCAACGAGGTCGGGATCGCCAGCTGCGCCTCGACGTTCAGGTGGTTGTAGTGGTTGGTGAGGTTCTGCACCACCGGCAGGT
>CAZMDO010000605.1:0-1798 GCA_964564445.1 uncultured Ruaniaceae bacterium
GAGCACCTACTTCGCCCAGGCGCTGCTGAAGACCCCGCCCACCCTGGACGACCGGAGCGTGCAGGCCAAGCGGCTGTGGCTGCTGCTCCTCGGGGTGCTCGCCGTGCTCATCGGGGTGCCGACGGCGCAGCTCGCCGTGGTCATCGCCGGTGCGGCGGCCGTGGTCCTCGCCGTGGTCTGGCACGCCGTGCAGCTCCTCCGCCGGCTGCGCCGGGCGCTGCCTGGCCGGTTCCGGATCACGCTGCGCTACTACCTCGCCGCCTGCGCGTTCCTCCCGGTGGGCGTCACCGCCGGCGTGCTGCTCGCCCGCGGCCTGCCCGGGGACTGGCACGGCCGGCTGCTGGTTGCCCACACCATGGTCAACCTGCTCGGCTGGGTGGGGCTGACCGTGACCGGCACCCTGCTCACCCTGTGGCCGACCATCCTGCGCACCCGCATCGACGAACGTGCCGAACGGTGGGCCAAGCAGGCGCTGCCGGTGCTCGTGGGAGCCCTGCTGCTCACCCTGGCCGGTGCGCTGGCCGACGTGCGCGCACTGGCCGTGGCCGGGATCGTGGCCTACGCGCTCGGCGTGTGCTGGTGGGGCCGGGCACTGCTGCGGCCGGCCCGCACCCGCCCGCCCCGGTCCTTCTCCGCCGCCTCGGTGGCCGCGGGTCTGGTCTGGCTGGTGGTCGGCCTGGTGGTGGTGGCCGTCACCGTGGCGCGGGCGGGTTCCTGGGCTCAGGTCGCGGACGCGTTCACCCCCGCCACGGTGGTCTTCGTGGTCGGGGTGGCCGCCCAGGTGCTCCTCGGTGCCCTCTCCTACCTGCTGCCGGTGGCCATCGGCGGCGGCCCGGCGAAGGTGAAGGCCGCCACCGCCGCCTTCGACTCCTACGGGGCGCTGCGGATCACCATGGCCAACGCCGCCCTGGTGCTGTGCCTGCTGCCGGTGCCCAGCTGGGTGCTGGTGGTCAGCTCGATCCTGGTGCTGGTCTCCCTCGCCTGGTTCCTGCCCCTGGTGGGTGTGGCGATCGCCGCCCGCCGCACCGCCGGCGAGGGCGAGGCCCCGGCCCCGCGGCCGGGGCAGCAGGAGGCGACCTTCTGGCGGCGCGGGCAGCTGATGGGCGCGCTGGTGGCCGTGCTGCTCGCGGTCAGCGTGGGTGTGGCCGTGGACCCGGCGGCGGCCGGGCTGGGCACGGCCCCCGGGACCGGCGGCACGTCGGCCGGGGTGGTCGCCACCGGGGAGACCACCACGGTGCAGGTCTCCGCTCGGGACATGCGCTTCTTCCCGGACACCGTGACCGTGCCGGTCGGGGACCGGTTGGTGATCGAGCTGACCAACGACGACCCGACCACGGTGCACGACCTGACCGTCGGCGGGGTGACCTCCGACCGGCTCGCCCCCGGGGAGAGCCAGACGATCGACGTGGGCGTGGTCGGCGCCGACCTGGACGGCTGGTGCACGGTCGCCGGGCACCGGCAGATGGGCATGGTCTTCACCGTGCTGGCCGAGGGGGCGGCGGCCGCCGCCCCGGCACCGACCGAGGATACCGGCGAGACGCCCGGGACGACCCATGACCACGGTGACTCCCACGACCAGGGCTCCTCCGCCGTCGAGATCGAGCACGTGGTGCCGGCCGCGCTGCCGCCGCTGACCGACGAGACCACCCACCGGCTCACCCTCGAGGTGCAGGAGGTGGAGCTGGAGGTGGCCCCGGGGGTGTGGCAGAAGCGCTGGACCTTCGGCGGCACCGTGCCCGGGCCCACGCTGCACGGCCGGGTGGGGGACACCTTCGAGATCACCCTGGTCAACGACGGC
>CAZMDO010000606.1:0-1795 GCA_964564445.1 uncultured Ruaniaceae bacterium
CGACCTCCGGGTTATGAGCCCGGCGAGCTACCGAACTGCTCCACCCCGCGTCGGTGTTCTCTACTGTACGCAGCGTGGAGGGCTGGGAGCAAATCCTGCGGCGGTGGCCCCGGTCACAGCAGGTCCGGGGCCACCACCGCCGGCGCGGATCAGCCGTCGGTGGCCTGCTCGGTGGGCTCGGCGGTCGATCCCTCGTCGGAGCCACTCTCGCCGGAGCCGTCGTCGGCCGGCTGGCCGGTCAGCTCGGCCTCGGCGGCCACCGCCTCGGTGAGCGCCTGCTGCAGCCGGTCCTGGGCCTCGCCGTAGGCGGCCCAGTCCCCCTCGGCCATCGCGGCCGAGGAGTCCTGCATCGCCTGGGAGGCGTCCTGGAGCGCCTCGTTCAGCCGCTGCTGGGCATCGATGGCGTCCGGATCCTCCGTGCCGTCGGTACCGCCCGTGCCCTCGGTGTCGTCCTCGGGTTCCACCCCGGCGTCCCCGGCGTTCGCCCCGGAGTCGCCCTGGAAGACCTGGTCGAGCGCCTCGTCCAGGGTCTGGGCGAAGCCGATCTCGTCACCGAAGGCCACCAGCACGCGGCGCAGCAGCGGGAACTGGGTGCTCCCGGTGGACTGCACGTACACCGGCTGCACGTACAGCATGCCGCCACCGACCGGGAGGGTGAGCAGGTTGCCCTGGATCACCTCGGAACCACCCCGGGCGAGGATGTTCAGCTCGTTGGCCGCAGCGGTGTCGGAGTCGAAGTTGTTCTGCACCTGACCGGGTCCGGGCACGGTGAGGTCACGCGGCAGCTCGAGCAACGTGATCGTGCCGTAGTCCTCGGCGACCTGCCCGGCCTCGTTCCCGGGCTCGGCGTTGACGCGCATGAACCCGGTGAGCACGTTGCGCTGGTCGTCGTCCAGGATGAACGAGGAGGTCAGCGAGAACTCCGCGTCCTGCGGGTTGTCCGGCATCGCCAGGGTCAGGTAGTACGGCGGCTGCGGCACGTCACCACCGGAGGTGGGGTCGTTCGGCACCCGCCAGAAGTCGCTCCCGGTGTAGAACGTGGCCGCATCGGTCACGTGGTACTTGCTGAGCAGCTCGCGCTGCACCTTGAACAGGTCCTCCGGGTAGCGCAGGTGGCTCATCAAGTCACCGCTGATCTCGGCAGCCGGCCGGATGGTGCCCGGGTAGACGTTCATCCAGGTCTGCAGCACCGGATCCTCGGGGATGAACTCCTCCCCCTCACTGGTGCCCTGGCCCCACGCGTACAGCGTGACCGACCCGTCGTAGGCGTTCACCACGGCCTTGACCGAGTTGCGGATGTAGTTGATGTACTCGGGCAGCTCAGCGATCTGCGGCTGCTGACCGGTGGACAGGGAGTCGGTGATCGCCGACTCCAGCTCCTGCCGGGCGGAGTAGGGGTACTCGTTGGAGGTGGTGTAGGCGTCCACGATCCAGACCACCTCCTTGGTGCCGTCCCCGTCGGTGTCCACCACGGCCGGGTAGGTGGTGCCGTCGGTGGTCAGGAACGGGGCCACCCGGTTCACCCGCTCGATCGGGTCGCGGTAGTAGAGGATCTGCGACTCGTCGGTCACCCGGTCGGAGAAGATGATCTGCTCGCTGCCGAACCGTGCCGCGTACAGCATCTGGTTCCACCAGTTGCCCACGGACGGGCCGCCGTCACCGGCGTAGGTGTTGTTCACCACACCGTTCGGGGCGCTGTCGTCGGGGTAGTCCAGCTCCCACGGCTCGGTGCCCTCCGGAGCGCCGACGATCGAGTAGTCCGGGGCGTTCGGGCTGAAGTAGATCCGCGGCTCGT
>CAZMDO010000607.1:0-1793 GCA_964564445.1 uncultured Ruaniaceae bacterium
TCCTGGAGACGAGCCGGGGGTTTGTGTTTCAGGCACCGGTGCTGGTTACCGGCTTCAGCGACTTCTGCAAGTCCTCGGGGCGAAGTCGGATCAGGCGACCGACGCGGAATGCACGGAGCTTGCCGTTGGCGATCATCCGACGAACGGTGTCTGTCGAGCAGTTCAGAGTTTCGGCTGCCTGCTCCACGCTAAGCATGGTGTTGTGGGCGGTCATGGTTAGAGCTCCCTCCTGTGGGCACGAAAAAGGCCCAGTCCGGGTGGGCTGGGCCTAGTGGGCGGTTGGTTGTGGGCACAAAAAAGCCCGCACCTTGTGTGTCAGGTACGGGCTAGTTCAAGCGCGCGGTTATTTGGTTGTCTCCCTAGGAGCGGACTCCATGGGGTTGCATCCCTCGGGCCGAGGAGCAAGGGGTGTCGATGCTTTCGCTCTTAGGGCCGGGGTCCCGAGAGGCCGTCAGACAACGGACTTACGCAGGTTCGGCTTTACGTCGCCCGCAGTGGGTACACGGATACGACGATTCCTCGGTTCTGCTTTACGTCCCCGACGCGATGGGCCTCGGTTGGACGGCAGGGGATATCGATGCTCCCTGTTTTACGTCGTCCGCAGCGAACCTCAGATGCGACGTTGGCCCCAAACGCTCTCAGTCAAGAGCCGCGGGCCCGTGATCCTCGTCTAGGCAACCTCCTCTGTCGATCCTGTTTAGAGTCGTCGCCGCGGGTAGGCAGCGATGCGGCATGTGAGTGCAGTGCAGCACCTTCAGTTTCTGACGTTACACGATGCCTGCATCAATCTGCCCATACCTGCCCACGTCGGCGTGTTGCTACTGCTCCCCATCGAGCGCGGCGTCCATCCGCGCGGTGAGCGACCGATCCCGCTCGGCCGTCGCTGTCTGGTATCGCAGCGCAACGGACACGTCAGTGTGACCACCTCTGTGCAGCAGCTCGGCCAGCGTGGCGGACTGCTGGGCGTAGTGCGTCAGGCCGCTGTGCCTCAGGTCGTGGAACCTGAACCCGGGCTTGATCTGCTCGCGGGCGCACCGCCACACGCGGTCCAGCTGTGACTGGGACACGCGGCCACCGATGCCCCGGCCGGGGAACAGCGGCGCCTCAGGTCCGGGCTGCACGTAGCGGTCGAGGTGGTCCAGCAGCGCCGGCAGCACGTGCCGGGAGACAGCGAGCTCACGGTTGCTGTCCCACTTCGGTGGGGTGAGCGCGTTCGCCTTCGGGTTCACCTGCCGTTGGACGCGCACCTCGGCCCGGTCCGGGTCGTCCAGGTGGGCGAAGTCACCGCGCTGCAAGCCGAGCACCTCACCGAGCCGGAGAGCCTGCCACGCGGCCAGCGGCACCGCTAACGCCAGCTCGGGCGGCATCGCGGCCGTGAGCGCCTCCACCTCGGCCCGGCTGGCGATCTTGTCCCGGTCGATCCGGGAGGTGCTGGTCTTCGGCTTCTCGATGCTCGCTTGGAACGGTGAGGTGTCGAGCACCCCACCCTTCTCCCGCGGCCGGGCGGCGAAGTTGAGCATCGTCTGCAACGTGCGGCCCGCGTTACGCCTCGGTATCGCGTTCGGGATATCGGACAGCAGCCCTTGGACCAGACCGGGCGTGACCTTCGTAACCTGCACGTCGCCGAGCACGGGCAGCACGTGCACCTTCAGGGTGGATCGGTGCGTGACGATGGTGGAGGCTGCCCGACCCTCGGCGGTGAGGTGGTCGAGCCACTGCTCGGCCAGGTCTGACACGGTGATCGCGTCGGCCTTCTCCCGCTCGGCCTGCTCGCGCATCCGCCGGCGCTTCTC
>CAZMDO010000608.1:0-1792 GCA_964564445.1 uncultured Ruaniaceae bacterium
CCTTGGCCAGCAGCGCCGGATGGCGGAAGTTCGGCGAGGCGACGAACGTGCCCAGCCCGATCCGCTCGGTGACCATCGCCGCTGCCGCCAGCGTGGGCATGGTGGCGTACCAGGGGGAGTCCGGCAGCCCGCCCCAGACGAGATGGTCATAGGTCCAGGCGTGCGCGGCGCCGAGGTCCTCCACCCGGCGCCAGTCCTCGGCCGCCTCCTGCCAGGGGCGGTCGGGCAGCAGACACACGCCGAGGCGGACGTCACGGGCGGGGACCGGGTGGGGCGCGGGCATGGCGCCAGCGTAGCCACGCCTACGATCGACACCGATGACAGGAGCTGAAGTGGACGGGCTGGCCCTGCTCGGCGCCGTGGTCACCTACGGGTCGACGACGGCGGTCGCCGGGGTGGACCTGCGGGTGCGCCGGGGTGAGGTGGTCGCCCTGCTCGGGCCCTCCGGGTGCGGCAAGTCCTCGTTGCTGCGGGCGGTGGCCGGCCTGGAGCAGCTCACCGAGGGCGAGCTCACCTGGGACGGGGCGGACATGACCGGGGTGCCGGTGCACCGCCGTAGCTTCGGGCTGATGTTCCAGGACGGCCAGCTCTTCCCGCACCGGGACGTCGCCGGCAACGTGGCCTACGGGCTGCAGATGGCCCGGATGCCGCGCGCTGCCCAGCGCGAGCGGGTGGCCGAGCTGCTCGAGCTGGTGGGGCTGACCGACTACGCCACCCGCCCGATCACGGCCCTCTCTGGGGGTGAGCAGCAACGGGTGGCCCTCGCCCGAGCGCTCGCTCCGCGCCCCCGGCTGCTGCTCCTGGACGAACCGCTGTCTGCGCTGGACCGGGCGCTCCGGGAGCACCTGGCCACCGAGCTGCACGGCATCCTGCGTGCCGCCGGCACCACGGCGCTGTACGTCACCCACGACCACGACGAGGCGTTCACCGTGGCCGACCGGGTGGCGCTGATGCGCGCCGGGCGCATCGTGCAGACCGGCACCCCGGCGCAGCTGTGGTCCCACCCGGTCGATGCGGAGGCGGCCCGGTTCCTCGGCTACTGGGTGGTGGGGCGGGAGGAGCGCACGCTGGCGATCAGCCCGCACGCGCTCACGCTGGTCGTCCGGGCCGGTGACGGCGCAGGTCACCGTGGTCCGGACGCTCACCTGCTCGAGGGCACAGTGGTCTCGGTCGGCTTCACCCGCGGTCGGACCACCGCACGGGTAGCCATCCCCGGCTGGGGCGAGCAGACCGCCACGGCGGACGGGCTCACCGACGTGGAGCCGGGGGAGCAGGTGCAGGTGCGGGTGGAACCCACCGGCGTGGTGGAGCTGTAGCGCTGCGACGGTACGCGCGTCCGGCTGACACCGCGGTCGGTTGCGTGTACGGTGTCGAAGGACTTACACAGACGTAAGAAGGCGGCGAGGGCTATGCCCGACTCCACGTATCAGACCATCGCGATCGTCCTGTACTTCGCCGGGATGCTGACCATCGGGTACTTCGCGTACCGGCGCACCAAGAACGACCTCGATGGCTACATGCTCGCCGACCGCGGCCTGCGCCCGGGCGTGGCGGCGCTGAGCGCCGGCGCCTCGGACATGTCCGGGTGGCTGCTCATGGGCCTGCCCGGGGCGATCTACATGTCCGGTCTGATCGAGGCGTGGATCGCGATCGGGCTGACCATCGGCGCCTGGTTGAACTGGAGGTTCGTGGCCCCGCGGCTGCGGTCCTACACCGAGGTGGCCGGCAACTCCATCACCATCCCCAGCTTCTTCGAGCACCGGCTCAAGGACACCTCCCGCGCGATCCGGAT
>CAZMDO010000609.1:0-1789 GCA_964564445.1 uncultured Ruaniaceae bacterium
GCGTCGGCGACGGCCTCCTCGAACTCCTCCGGGCTCATCTCCACGGGGCCAGCGTGCCACGAGCGTAGACGCGCCCCTGGATCACCCTCGAGGGGGGTCCAGGGGCGCGTCCAGAGGCTTCTGGCGGGTCACTAGGACGTCGGGGTGCTGTCGCCGTCCTCGTGGCCGTCCGTGGCGCTGCTGACCAGCTCGCGCTCGCCGTGCTCCTCCTCGGCGGCGCCGGACTCGATCGCCTCCATCGAGCCGTCGTGGTGGGCGGCCGCGAGCTCGCGCGGGGTGACCACCTCGACCCGGTCACTGAAGTAGAAGTGCGACAGCCGGGTGCGCACCCGCGTGGGCAGGCTGCCCGGGCGGCGGACACCGCGCTCGTCCACCGACTCCTGCACCGGCAGCGGCTGGATCACCTCGTGCTGCACCAGCGGCCACCGGGCGAACTCGTCCAGGGGCTCGTGGGCCTCGAAGAACTTGCCCTCGGCCGTCCGCACGATCCGGCCGGTCTCGCGGCCGTGCAGCACGAGCTCCCGGTCGTGCCGTTGCAGGCTCAGGCAGACCCGCTTGGTGACCCAGAACGCGATCGGTGGGCCGACGATCACCAACGCGCGGATGATGTTGGTGATGTCGTTGATCGACAGGCTGAGCTTGTCGGCCAGGATGTCGTTGCTGCCACCGAGCACCAGCAGCACGTAGAAGGTGATCGCCATGGCGCCCAGCCCGGTGCGGGTGGGGGCGTTGCGGGGACGGTCGAGGATGTGGTGCTCGCGGGTGTCACCGGTGACGTGCCGTTCGATGAACGGGTAGACGCCGGCGATGGTGAACAACGCGCCCAGCAACAGCACACCGGGGATGAACACGTTCAGGGACAGAGTGATCCCCCAGAACGAGAACTCGACCGGCGGCATGATGCGCAGCGCACCCTCCGCGAACAGCATGTACCAGTCGGGCTGGGAGCCGGCGCTGATCTGCGTGGGGGAGTAGGGCCCGTAGGACCAGATCGGGTTGATCGTCACCAGCGCTGCGAGCAGGGCCGTCACGCCGAACACGATGAAGAAGAAGCCACCCGCCTTGGCGGTGTAGACCGGCATGAACGGGTAGCCCACGACGTTCTTGTTGGTCCGACCGGGCCCGGGGTACTGGGTGTGCTTGTGCACCATCACCAGCAGGATGTGCGCGGTGAACAGCCCGACGATCAGCGCGGGCAGCAACAGGATGTGGATCATGTACAGCCGCGGGACGATCGCCTCGCCCGGGAACGGGCCGCCGAACAGCAGGAACGGGACGTAGCTGCCGATCACCGGGATGGACTGCATGAAGCCCTCGGCGATCCGCAGGCCGGTGCCGGACAGCAGGTCGTCCGGCAGCGAGTAGCCGGCGAAGCCCTCCATGGTGGCCATGAACGCCAGGCTGACGCCGATGACCCAGTTGAGCTCGCGGGGCTTGCGGAACGCGCCGGTGAAGAAGACCCGGAACATGTGCACCGTGATGGACACCAGGAACAGCAGCGCCGACCAGTGGTGGATCTGCCGGATCAGCAGACCGCCGCGGATGTCGAACGAGATGTGCAGGGTGGAGCGGTAGGCCTCGCTCATCTGGATGTCCTGCAGCGGCGCGTAGGTGCCCTGGTAGGTCACCTCACCCATGCTGGGCACGAACCAGAAGGACAGGAACGTCCCGGTGATCAGCAGGATGACCAGCGAGTACATCGCGATCTCGCCGAGCATGAACGACCAGTGGTCCGGGAAGACCTTCTGCATCAGGTGGCGGACGCCCTTGGCGCCGCCGGTGCGGTCGT
>CAZMDO010000610.1:0-1781 GCA_964564445.1 uncultured Ruaniaceae bacterium
AGCGGATGTGCGACCACGTGGCGATCATCGCCGCCGGGCAGATCCGCGCCGCCGGCACCGTGGACGAGGTCCGCGCCGGCGCCAGCCTGGAGGACCGGTTCGTCGAGCTCGTCGGCGGGCGCCAGCAGACGGAGGGACTGGAATGGTTGCGCACCTCGTCCGACTCCGTCTGACCCTGCTGGCCAACACGTTCCGCAAGAGCGTGTGGCAGGCGATCGGCTTCATCCTTGCCGCGCTGTACGCACTGCTGGTGGTCGGGCTCGCCGTGGCCGGTGCGATCGCGGGCGGCTCGGTGGACGCGGAGCTGACCGGTCAGGTGATGATCAGCCTCGGCGCGCTGGTGGTGCTCGCCTGGTGGCTGGTGCCGGTGTTCGCCTTCGGGGTGGACGCCACCTTGGACCCGCAACGCTTCGTCACCTTCGCGATCCCGCGCCGCACGCTGCTCGCCGGGCTGACCGCCGCCGGGCTCACCTCCGTCCCCGGGGCGGCCACGCTGCTGGCGGCCGCCGGGGTGGCGCTCGCCTGGTGGCGCACCCCGCTGGTGGTGCCGTTCGCGCTGGTCGGCTCGGCGCTCGCGGTGGCGCTGTGCGTGGTCGGCTCCCGGGCGCTGACCACGGCGCTGGTGCCGCTGCTGGACTCGCGCCGGTCCCGGGAAGTGCTCACCGTGGCGGCCCTGGTGCCGATCGTGCTGCTGGGGCCGATGATCTCCACCGTCGCGCAGCGGTTCGACGGTGGCACGATCGGCGCCGAGGAGGTGCGCGGTGCGGTCGCCTCCATGGCCGGGGTGCTCGCCTGGACCCCGCTCGGCGCTCCGTGGGCCGTCCCGGCTGCTGTGCACGACGGCGCATGGCTGCTGGCGCTGGCCCGGATCGCTGTCGCTGTGGTCGCCCTGGGCGTGGCGTGGTGGGTCTGGGACGTGACCCTCGCTCGGTCCTTGGTCAGCCCGCCGACCTCCACCGCGCGCGGTGGCAAGAGCAAGGGGCTCGGGTGGTTCGACCACGCCCCGTCCACCCCCACCGGGGCGGTGGCGGCGCGGTGCCTGACCTACTGGCTGCGCGACCCGCGCTACTCCGCCTCGATCGCGGTCATCCCGCTCCTGCCGATCGTGCTCGCTGTGGCCGGTGGCGGGCTCGGTGCCGACGGGCGGGATCTGCTGCTGATCCTGGCACCGGTGACCGCCTGGATCCTGGCATTCAGCATCTCCGCCGACATCGCCTTCGACCATACGGCGTTCGCGCTGCACGTGGCCACCGGGGTGTCCGGCCGGGCAGACCGTACCGGTCGCGTGCTGGCGCTGAGCCTGCTGGCGGTGCCGACGCTGGTGGTCTTCCTCCTCGGGTCGGTGGCGGTGAGCGGCCGGTGGGACCTGGCCCCGATGCTGGTGGGTCTGACCGCTGCGCTGTACGCGGTCACCGCTGGCGTCTCCTCGGTGACCTCGGCGCGGCTCATCTACCCGGCGGTCAAGCCCGGCGACAGCCCGTTGCGCCAGCCGCAGGGTTCGGTGCTGCCGACGCTGATCGCGCAGGGCATCGGCTCCGCCGCGGTGCTCGTGCTCTGCCTGCCGGTGGTGGCGACCGTGGTGCTCACGCTCGTCCTCTCCCCGGTGTTCGGCTGGGTGACGCTGGTGCTCGGCCTCGGTTGGGGGGTGACGGTGTGCCTGCTCGGCATCAAGCTCGGTGGTCGCTGGTACGACCGGCGCACCCCCGAGCTGCTGCAGCAGGTGGTGGCCCAGGACTGACCCGGCATCGGCAGCCGATCCCGGACGCGCCGCGGCCTGCGCC
>CAZMDO010000611.1:0-1777 GCA_964564445.1 uncultured Ruaniaceae bacterium
CCGAGCAGGGCGCCGAGGCTGCCGAGGAAGTAGCCGACCACGATCGCGTTGTTGAAGTAGTTCCACGGCGTGACCAGCACGGCGACCACCGCGGTGATGATCCCGCCGGCCCTGAAGCTGATCCGGCGCGGGTTCACGTTGGACAGGTCGAAGGAGGCGGAGACGAAGTTCGCCACGATGTTCACACCGAGGGTGGCGAAGACGAACCCGATGGAGAACACGTAGAACATCACCGAGTTGTCCACGTGCTCGATGAGGATGCCCGGGTCCTTGATGTCGTTGATGTCGGCGGTGAGCACCTGGGCCGCCGCGGCGGTGGTGATCACCGAGGTGACGGCGAAGGCGGTCCAGTTCAGCGGCAGACCGATGATGTTGCCGATCACGACCGAGCGGCGGTCCTTGGAGAACCGGGTGAAGTCGGAGAAGTTCAGCATCAGCGTGGCCAGGGTGCCCACGGTCTGCGCCATCGCGATGAGGATGAAGTGCATCCGGGTGCCGCCGGACTGGGCCTCGCCGTTCCAGCTGGTGAACCAGTCGAAGGACCAGTCGGCCTGGGACAGGAAGTAGAACATCAGGCCGAGCATCACCACCCAGATGATCGGACCACCCCAGCCCTGCACGTGCCGGATCACCTCCATGCCCTTCTGCACGATGAGCAGCTGCAGCACGGACAGCACCAGGAAGCAGATCCATCCGCCCAGGGAGAGTCCGAGGAAGTGCGGGGCGGTCTCCAGGCTGAGGTCGCGGAAGCCGGGCACGGCACGGGACAGGATGGAGTTCAGGGCCAGGGACGCCAGGTAGGTCTGCACGCCGTACCAGGCGATCGCCACCACGCCGCGGACCAGTGCGGGGATGTTCGCGCCCCACACGCCCCAGGTGATCCGGCTGATCACCGGGTAGGGGGTGCCGGTGGCCTGGCCCATGAAGCCGGAGAGCACACAGCCGCCGAGGATGACCAGGCAGCCGGCGAAGATGCCGACGGTGATGTCGAAGGCGGACATGCCCAGACCGACGAACAACCCGGCGGCCCAGGTGTAGTTGCCGGCGTTGTGCGCGTCGTTCATCCACAGGGAGAACAGGTGGTACACGTTCCAGGTGCGCTGGCCCTTGGTGGCTGGCGCGAGGTCGTGGTTGTAGAGCCGGCCGGTGGGGTCCTGGGCGGCGAGCTCGGCGTTGGTGACCGGATGGTCATCGATCTGCGTCATCGCAAACTTCCTCTCGGGGCGAGCCGGGCCGTGGGGAGGCGGTCCGGTACTTCCGCGGCGGCCGGGGACATCGACCGCCGAAAGGCTGGTCAGGAGGGTAGGGGCCAGCCGGTGATGCGCTTGGGTCGGGCCGGTGCATAGGTGCGTACCTTCGAGGTGGACAGACCCATCCGGACCAGACCCTCGGCGAGGGTGACGGCCGAGGCGACGCCGTCGACTACCGGGGCACCGGTGGCCGCGGCGACGGCCTCGTCCAGTCCGGCCATCCCGCCGCAGCCCAGGCAGATCACCTCGACGCCGGCCTCGGCGACGATCTGCTGGGCCTTGGCGACGATCGCGGCGACCGTACGGTCGTGGTCCTGCTCGAGCTCGAGCACGCTCAGCCCGCTGGCCACCACGGCCGCGCACCGGCGGTCCAGACCGGCCAGCAGCAGCCGGTCCTCGATCAGCGGCACGGTGCGGTCCAGGGTGGTGACCACACCGAAGGAGTGCCCGAGCAGCCCGGCCACGGTGGCGGCCGCCTCGGTGATGTCCACGACCGGGACGTCCAGGGCCTCCTGCAGCCCTTCCCG
>CAZMDO010000612.1:0-1765 GCA_964564445.1 uncultured Ruaniaceae bacterium
GCCAGCACCTCGGTCATCACCGTGCCCTCGGCATCCGGCAGCTCCAGGCCGAGCACTGCGGCGAACGTGGGTGCCTCGTCGAGCATGCTGCGCCGGCCGAGCTGCCTGCCCTCGGCGAACGAGGGACCGCTGGCGATGAACACGGGCTGCCCGCCGTGCCTCGGCGCGTGCCCGTGCGCACCCACCGGGCCCGGGTAGTCCTCCTCACCGCGCCGGACCACGGGCCTGCGGCCGGTCACCATGCCCACGATCACCCCCGGCTCGGACTCCACCACCCACTCGAACGGGCCGTCCAGTCCGTACTCCCGCCGGGCCTCGGCTGCTGTCCAGAACTTCTCGATCCGGTAGGCCGGGTCCGCCTCGATCTCGGCCAGCAGCGCCTCCACCTGCACCCGTCGCTCGGTGGTGATGTCCTCGGCGAGGAAGAGCTGCCCGGACAGCCCGGCCCCAAGGCAGAACACGTCCCAGCCGGCCAGCCGACCCTCGGCGTCCAGCCGCAGGAACCCGCGCTCGGCGAAGATCGTGTTCAGATTGGTGTGCTGCTCCACATCGATGTGCCCGTGGTCGGAGACGATCACGATGTTCGTCCGCTCCGCGTCCCCGGTGGCCCACAGCGCGTCCAGGTAGCCGTCCAGGGTGGCGTCCACCTGCCGCAGCGCATCGTGCACGTGCCGCCCGTAGGCGCCGTGGGCGTGCCGGGCGGTGTCCACCTCCACCAGGTGCACGAACATCACGTCCGGCCGCTCCTCGCGCAGGATCTGCGCCGAGACGTGGTTCACGAAGTCGAAGTACTTGCCCTTGCGCCGGTCGGTGTGCACCAGGTGCAGGTTCGGCAGGATGTACCGCTCCAGGGTGGCGGCGTTCGTGGTCTGCCGGTACTGGTCGGCCAGCCCGTCGAACACCTGCGGGCTGGCGATCTCCGGCACCAGGTGGTCCACGTGCTGCTCGTTCGCGGTCACCGGCCACTGCACCGCCGCCGTGCTCAGTCCGGCCGCCTTGGCCGCGGCGAAGATCGTCGGCACCCGGATCGCGCGGGCGTCCCAGAACCACTCCGAGGCATCACCGCGGCCGGGCTGGAACTGCAGGTTGTTGAAGATGCCGCTGGTCGCCGGCGGGCAGCCGGTGGTCTGCGCGGTGTGGTTCGGGTACGTGACCGAGGGGTAGACGCCCTCGATCTCCGCCAGCGACGCACGCTGCAGGATCCGGCCGAACGCGGGCAGCGTGCGGGCGAACGGGATGTCGTCGGTGTGCATCGCGTCGACGGAGACCACGAGCAGCTTCGTGGCCGTCATCGGGCCGCTGCCTCGGTGAGCGCGGCGATCCGGTCCCGGCACCAGGCCACGTCGTCGGCGGTGACCAGGTCCACCCCGGCGGCCAGCGCCCGGTGCAGGTCCTCCTCGGTGCGCACCGGCCAGCCGCACACCGCCACGCCCTCCGCCTGCAGCCGTGCGACCGGCGTCTGGTCCAGGTGCGCCACCCCCACGCAGAACAGGTCTGCGGAGAGCTCCCGCACCGCGGCGAGCGCCTCGGCCGTCGGCTGCACCGAGATCACCCCGAGACGCAGCCGGGTGCTGCGCCGGCGCACCTGCGCCAGCGCGGCCGTGTCGAAGCTGGTCAGCGTCACCCGGTCCTCGAGCCCCTCCCGGAGCACCAGCTCGGCGGCCGGCACCGCCGCGGCGGGTGCCTTGATCTCCACGTGCACCTCGGCGCGGACCACCTCCAGCGCGGCCTCCAGGGACGGGATGCGCTGCCCGCCGCCCAGGTC
>CAZMDO010000613.1:0-1765 GCA_964564445.1 uncultured Ruaniaceae bacterium
CCCGGCCGCTGAGCGGCTTCGCCGAGACCTTCGCCCAGTACCTGGTGGAGGTCGCACCCGGTGGCGGCAGCGACGCCCCCGAACCGGACGCCGGCGCCGAGGGGGTGCTGTTCGTGGTCGGCGGGGAAGTAGAGCTAACGTTGGCCGGCCCTGAGTCTGAGAGGCACACGCTCACCTCCGGCGGCTACGTCTACCTGGCCCCCGGCGCGGACTGGACGCTGCACAACCGCAGCGGCGAGGTGGCCAGCTTCCACTGGATCCGCAAGGCCTACCAGAAGGCCGACGGCGTGGCGGTGCCCGAGTCCTTCGTCACCCGCGCCCAGGACGTGGAGGGTGTGGGCATGGTCGGCACCGACGGCGCCTGGAGCACCCAGCGGTTCGTGGACCCGGCCGACCTGCGCCACGACATGCACGTCAACATCGTCACCCTGCAGCCGGGGGCCTCGATCACCTTCCCGGAGACGCACGTGATGGAGCACGGCCTGTTCGTGCTGGGCGGTAAGGCCGTCTACCTGCTGAACACCGACTGGGTGGAGGTGGAGGCCGGCGACTTCATGTGGCTGCGCGCCTACTGCCCGCAGGCCTGCTACGCCGGCGGCCCCGGGCCCTTCAGCTACCTGCTGTACAAGGACGTCAACCGGCACGTGAACCTCACCCTCTGACCCCAATGCCGTTCGGTTAGCCGTCGGGTCCGGTCGTCAAGATCTTCGTGTGGAGTGTCGCTGGATAGGTTCGTCGGTCGATGGTGTCTCGGCCTTTGGCGCGGTATTTCGAGATCGCGCGTTTGAGGACTCGCTGCCAGGTGCGGGTCCGGCGTGCTGGCCTGACCTCCTCCAGGAGGGCGGCGCCGATGCGCCCGATGAGATCGATCGTGGTGTCGGTGATGGTGCCGGCGGCTTGGATGATCTGATCGCGTGCTGTCCGCAGTGCGTTGGTGAACGAGAGCCGGTCAGGATCGAGGTCTGGACGGGCCAGAGCGATGTCGCTGATCGCGATGCGCAGCACCTGGTAGGCGGCCAGCAGCGCCGAGACCTCTTGGGTGACGGCGGACGGGTGCTCGCCGCGAAGCACCCGGCCGGCAGGGATCGTGGACTTCAGCTCGCAGTAGGGCCGTCTCGATCTCCCAGCGTTCGTGATAGAGCCGGAGCAGTGCCTGTGCCGGTGCTTGCTCGGGATCCAGCAGCGTGGTGATCAGCCTGCGCCCAGGCCGGCCGTGCTGCGGACAGTCCGACCGCAGGTATCAACTGCGTTCCACGAGTGCAGACGTGCCCGAAGTCCGAACCGGTTACGTGTTGAGGGTCACCTGGAACGACTCCGCTTGACGAGGTAGACGACTCCCCACACTACGACGGCAAGTACTGCTAGCCAGCATGCAGTCCAGATAATGAATCCGTAGTCGATCACGCTTAGCCTCCTAGAGCGATACGTTCCACGTTGCCCAGGCGCTGTCGGTCGGACTCGCGTCCGCCTGATGCGCAACCCCGAGCGCAAGTACTGCTCCTACGACGGCGATGGTTGCACGATTATGGGCACGCATCGTGTTTCCCTCTGCTCATCGATCAGGTTTGCCCCCTTGAGGTCTCGACGGTAGCACCGGACCCCCCACCCGCGTAGTCGAATCGGTCGTCACCTCACCGCCCGCGCGCGACGGCGTCACGTGCGTCGGGTGAGCCAGTCGCCTACCGCTGTGGTCAGGCCGGGCAGGTCCTTGTCCAGCGCGTGCGTGCCGGGCAGGGCAACCACCTCCCGGCCGGGTGCCGCCGGT
>CAZMDO010000614.1:0-1758 GCA_964564445.1 uncultured Ruaniaceae bacterium
GTGGGTCAGGGCGATGGTGGTGCCGTCGCGTTCGCGGCGGTAGCGGTGTCCGGTCGGGGTGGTCCATTCGAAGATGCCGGGTTCGGGTTGGGTGAGGGTGAAGCCGGCGTGGGTCTTGGTCTGGTGGTCGCGGGCGCACAGGGGCCGAGGTTGGCGACATTCGTGGGGCCGCCCCGGGCGGGGTTGGTGTGGTTGAAGGGGATGGTGTGGTCGAGCTGGCAGCTGCTGGCCTGGTGGGTGCAGCCGGGCCGGACGCAGGTGCCATCGCGGGCGATGATGTGCTCGACCATCGCCCGGGTGGGCCGGTAGCGGGTGTGGCCCACGTCCAGGACCGCACCGGTGAGCGGGTCGGTGACGATCCGGCGCCAGATACCGCCAGCGGCCAGCGCGCGGGCCGTGGCCGGGCTGATCGGCCCGTACCCGGCCAGCTCGGGCACCTGGTCACGCTCCAGCCGCTCACCCTCCAGGCCAGGCACCTCCGGCACCTCGGGCGCCTCAGGCACTTCCGGCCCCTCGGGCGCATCGGTGGGCCCGTCCTCGCACCCACCGCCAGCACCACCACCGGCGGCGCCGGCACCGGTGGTGCCGGTGGTGCCGGGGTTGGCGCCGGGGTCGGTGGGCAGGAGCTGGTCGAGGGTCATGGTCAGGTTCAGGTGGGGCAGGTGCCCGCCGGTGCGGGCCAGGTCGGTGCCGGTGGCCGGGTCGCCCAGGTGCCCGGTGGCCAGGGCGTGGTGGCCGATGCCGGCGAGGGCATCGAAGCGCAGCTGGTCCATGGTCCGCTGGTCCCCGCTGGCCTTGGCGGCCCGGGCGGTGGCATCCAGGGCCAGGTCCAGGGCGAGCACGTCACCGGCGGGCCCCTCGATGCGCATCGAGGCCATCTCATCGCCCTCGTTCTTGGCCCGGGTCACCCGCCGACCCTTGGCCCGTGCCTGGGCCCGGGCGGCGGCCTCCTGGGCATCCACGGCCACCAGCGCCTTGGCCACGTCCGAGCGCAGCTGGGCCGGGGTCCGGTCCGAAGCCTTGGCCAGCACCTCCTCCTCCACCGCCATCGCGACCTGCCAGCCCACGTGCTCTAGCCCATCGACGATCACCCGGGCCCGCACCGCATCGATCCGCCCCGCCGCCAACGCCTCCCCGGTGGCCTGCAGGTGCCTGCTCAGTGCGCGGCCGCGGCGCACCAGGTCCGCCCCGGCCTTGGCCGAGGTACGCAACCGCACGCACAGCTCATCCCCGGCCAGCCCCGCAGGGCCCCGGGAGTGCTCGGCCAACGCCGCACACCTCATCGACTGCCGGTCGGCCAACGCCGCCGCCGCCCGCAGCTTGGCCGCATGCGCCGCCGCCTCCACCCGGTCCGCGGCCGCGGCCAGCTCCACGAGCGCCGCCTCATCCACCCGGTCGGTATCGACCAGGTCCAGCAACGAGAACAGGTGCGCATCCACCGGGTGCCGGGCCAACCGCTCAGCCAGGCTCAGATACACCGCGAAGTCCCCAGCGATCGCCTCCTCCAGCACCGAATCGCCCACCCCCTCACGAGCACGCAACCCGGCGACCACCTCCAGCTCCCCATCGATCGTCTGGGCCACCGAGAACCCCCGCCCGGCCGGCCGGTACAGCTCGATCACCGCCAAGGGCGGCCCATCGCCACCCCGGCTCACCTCGTGATCTACCGCCTGTGCCATACCCACGACGCTACGACCGACCACTGACATTCCCACCACAACGGCGCGATACCAACGAAAACCCGGCCCCACGCCGTCG
>CAZMDO010000615.1:0-1757 GCA_964564445.1 uncultured Ruaniaceae bacterium
TCAACACCCTGGGCATGATCAACACGTTCTGGCCGCTGCTGCTGGGCAAGTTCCTGGCCGCCGAAGCGTTCTTCGTGTTCCTCGTGGTGCAGTTCATGCGCGGCATCCCCAAGGAGCTGGACGAGGCCGCCTCGATCGACGGCGCCGGGCACTTCCGCGTGTTCGCCACGGTGATCCTGCCGCTGACCAAGCCGGCGCTGCTGACCGCAGGGATCTTCACCTTCATCAACGCCTGGAACGACTTCCTCGGACCGTTGCTGTACCTCAAGCGTCCGGACCTGTACACCCTGCCGGTGGCGATGCGGCTGTTCGTGGACCAGACCACCACCAGTGACTACGGTGCCCAGATCGCGATGGCGGTCTTCGCCCTGATCCCGGTGCTGATCTTCTTCTTCATCTTCCAGCGCTACCTGGTCGAGGGTGTCTCCACCTCCGGGCTGAAGGGCTGAGCGATGGCAGGCGCCGGCCGGACCGCCACCTGGCTGCAGGAGACGGTGGACGCTCACCGGCCCCGACGCTTCGCCCTGTTCGGTGAGGTGCTCTCGGTGGCCGTGGTGACGCTGCTGCTGTGGCTGCCCGTGGTGACCGTGCTGCCGGCGCTGGCCGCCGGCACGGCGCACCTGCGCCGGTACCTGGAGGGCCGGGCCGACCCGGTGCGTCAGCTGCTGTCCGACTTCGCACGCAGCTGCCGGGGGGTGTGGGGCTACGGCCTCGCCCTGCCGGTCGGCGCGTTGCTGCTCGTGCTGAACGTGGACATCGCCACCTACACCGACCTGCCGGGCGGCTCCGCGCTGCGCGTGCTCAGCGTCCTGGTCGGTGCAGCGGTCGCGGTGGTGGCGCTGCGCGCCGCCGGCCGGAATGCGGCCACCCGACTGGTCGGCCGGTCCAGCACCTGGACCGAGAACGTGCGCCAGGGTGCCGAGCTGAGCGTGCGCGACCCCGCCGGCTCGGCACTGCTGGCGGCGGCGGTCGTGGTCTGCGCGGTGATCGTGTGGATGCTCACCGCCCTGGTGATCGTGGTGCCGGGGCTGCTCGCGCTCGCCATCCTCGGCGTCGACTACCGCTACGAGCTTCGGCAGACCCGCTGACCGCAATGTCCGAACCGCAAGCACCTGGGGAGAGACCCATGATCACGCCACGCCGTCGGTACGCCGTGATCGGCACCGGAGCCCGGGCCGGGATGTACCTGCACGAGATCACCGAGACCTTCGCCCACGCCAGTGAGCTGGTCGCCGTCTGCGAGCCGAACCCGCAGCGCGCTGCCTACCACGGCGAACGCCTCGGGGTGCAGGTGCCCCGCTACGAGCCCGCCCAGCTCGAGCAGATGATCGCCACCGAGCGCATCGACCGGGTGGTGGTGACCGCACCCGACCACGCCCACGCCCGGCTGGTCGCCCGGGCCATGCGCGCCGGGGCGGACGTGGTGGTGGAGAAACCGCTGACCACCACGGCCGAGGGGGTGCGCACCATCCTCGCCGCGATCGCCGAGACCGGCCGCGACCTGGTGATGACGTTCAACTACCGGTACTCACCACGCAACTCCGCACTGCGGGAGGTGATCGCCTCCGGGCGGATCGGGCGGGTGCTATCTGTGCACTTCGAGTGGGTGCTGAACACCTCCCACGGGGCGGACTACTTCCGCCGCTGGCACCGGGAGAAGAACAGCTCCGGCGGTCTGCTCGTGCACAAGGCCTCGCACCATTTCGACCTGGTGAACTGGTGGATCGGCGATGCGCCCACCCGGGTGTTCGCCAGCG
>CAZMDO010000616.1:0-1749 GCA_964564445.1 uncultured Ruaniaceae bacterium
CACCGTCTCCACTCCCCCAGTGCCCGACCCGATCGGACGCACCAGCGCCCCCACCAGGGACACCGCGCCGAGCACCAGGCCCAGCCGCGCTCCGACCGGCACCGCCCGACCCGCCCGCCACGGTGAGGTGGCAGACCAGGGCTGCTCCGCCGTCATCGGCACTCCCCGAGTGCGGCGGCGACCTCTGCCACGGTGAGCAGCGGCACCGGGGCGAGCACCCGGGCCACCTGCGGGGCGGTCAGCGCGGAGTCGGTGAGCACGGTACGCGCAGGCCCGTCGGTGACCACCTGCCCATCAGCGAGCTGCACGACCCGGCCGGCCACCTGGGCGAGGAACTCCACATCATGACTGGCCACCACGATCGCCTGCCCGGCCTCCCGCAACCCGATCAGCACCTCGGCCAGCCGCACCTTGGCACCGTAGTCCAACCGACGATGGATCAGCACCAGTGGATCGGTAGGCACGGACCACTCGGTAATCCGCTGAAAAGAGGAAGTTATGCGATAGAGTCGGCACCATGACCGTGACGACGCAGAGACAGCTTGGCGAACGCCTCCGCCAAGCGCGGCTGCGCGCTGGGCTACGTCAAGCTGATCTTGCGCGCGCTGCGAACATCAGCAGCACCGCCCTCAACCGGCTCGAGGCCGGTGCGGGGTCCAGCGTGCAAACTCTGACGCGCGTCTGTGCCTGCCTCGGCATCGAGCTCCTCAATGAACTCGCTTCGATGGACGGCTCACGCCGACGGGCGCAACGCCCTCCAGGCCGCCGGCTCACGGAGGCGCGTGCGGAGGACCGCCGCGCCTATGAGCTGCACCGCGAGGTCGTGCGGCAACTGCGCACAGACCCCAAACGCGTGCTCACGATCGCTCAGCGCAACCTGGAGAGGATGGGTGCTCGACCGCGCAATCCACTCGCCGAGCAGTGGCTTGCTGAGTGGGCGAAGGCAGTGCGCACTGGGCCCGAGGCTCTCGAGACGCTCGCACTCCGCACCGACGAGCGGGGCAACGACCTGCGACAGGTCAGCCCGTTCGCGGGCGTGCTCAGCGAGTTCGAAAGACAACGGGCCCTGGAGCGCGCCGTATGAGGCGGGCGGAGCTTGAGCACGCGATCCGCGCCGCTGGGGAGATCCTCCAGGCCGAAAGCATGTACATCATCGGATCGCAGTCCGTCCTGGGCACCTGGAGTGAATACGAACTGCCGGCCGAGGCAACCTTCTCCGACGAGGTAGACATCTGCCCGCTGAGCGATGACGACACGCAGAGCCTGGCCACCATCCTCGACGGGGCGATCGGCGAGCTCTCCATGTTCCATTCCGAGCACGGGTTCTACGTACAAGGACTGGGTATCGACACGGCGATCCTGCCCGCAGGCTGGGAGCAGCGGCTGGTGCCGGTCACCAACGCCAACACGCGGTACAGGATCGGACTCTGCCTAGATCCGCTCGATGCCTGTGCAGCCAAGCTGGCGGCGGGGCGCGAGAAGGACCGACTCTTTGTCCTCACCCTGCTCCAGGCCGACCTCGTCCAAGCCCGGAACCTCGCCGAGCGGGTGGACTCACTGCCCGACGTTCCGCAACGACGTACTGCTCAATCGTGGATCAGCACCCACCTTTGAGAGTTGACGACCATTATCGACGCGCTGCCAGGCACACAGATCGACATCCGCGCCGTCACGGTGACACGCGGCGCACCAGAGGCAGCCCGCCCCTCACTGCGCGACGAACACGGCATGCCGTGCCGCGCGCCGAAG
>CAZMDO010000617.1:0-1749 GCA_964564445.1 uncultured Ruaniaceae bacterium
GTTGCGACCCGAGGTACGGCGGCGGCCGTTCGACGGCATGATCCTCCTGGATACGGCGGGGCGGATCCGATCCGGTCCCCTTCAGGCGTGGCGTCCCGCTCCGCACGGCAGACGGAAACGCCGACATCACGATCGAAGGTCGGGCCGCCGCGCACGGGACCTGCGCTGACGTCAGTCTACGGGAAAACGCGACAGTTGGCGCACGTGCACACACCGTGCTTCCGGTGGCGCGGATCACACCCGCTGGTCGGCGGTAGAACCACGAAGGCCGCGGAGGGAGCATCCCTTCCGCGGCCTGCCGTGGGCGATACTGGGATCGAACCAGTGACCTCCTCGGTGTGAACGAGGCGCTCTACCGCTGAGCCAATCGCCCGCACCACGACTCTCGCCGTGACGGGTACCGATCCTAGCAGCCGTTTCCGGGTGGGTCGCACACCGTGCCGGTCAGCTGCTGGCCAGCCCCACCAGCGTCGCCGCCTTCAGCTCGGTCTCGGCCCACTCGGCACGGGCGTCGGAGCCGATGGTGATGCCCGCACCGGTACCGAACCGGAGCAGACCCGCGCTCCAGGTGAAGGTGCGGATCGCCACGGCCACCCGCGCCGTCTGGGCGTCGGCGTCGATCCAGCCGAGCTGTCCGCAGTACACCCCGCGGGGGGTGGGCTCGAGGGCCTCGATCAGTCGCAGCGCACTCGACTTCGGGGCACCGGAGGTGCTGCCGGGCGGGTGCAGGGCCGACAGCACCTCACCCCAGCGCACCGGGCTGCTGCTCAGCCGTCCGCGCACCCGGGAGACCAGGTGCACCAGGCCGGGGTGCGCCTCGGTGGCGAGCAGGTCGGTCACGGTCACCGTCCCCGGCGTGCAGATGCGCTGCAGGTCGTTGCGCACCAGGTCGGTGATCATCACGTTCTCGGCCCGGTCCTTCTCGCCCAGGTCCGCCGGGATGCGTCCGGTGCCCTTGATCGGTCCGGACCGGATCACGCCCTGCTCGACGGCGAAGGACAGCTCGGGCGAGGCGCTCACCACCCAGCAGCCCGGCCAGGCGGGCTCGGCAGGGTCTGCCCGTTCCGACCGGTCCGGTGGCGTGCCCGGGCGGTCGGGGCCGGGGATGTCCAGGTAGCCGGCATAGGGGGCCGGGTTGCCGCGGGCCAGGATGGCGGCCAGCGCTGCAGCGTCCGGGCGGGCCGGGAGCGGCGCGGAGAGCATCCGGCAGATGTTCGCCTGGTACACCTCCCCCTCCCGGATGGCCTCCTGGGTGGCCTCGACCGCGCCGACGTAGGCGGCGCGGTCCATCGAGCTGGACCACAGCCGGCGGTGCGGTCCGGACCAGAGGTGAGCTCCGCCGTCGAGCCGGGCGTGACCGCTGTGCCCGGTGCTCGCACGCTGCTCGCTCCTGCTCTCCTGCGCGCGCGGGCGCACGCGCGCGAACCGCCACGCGTGCACCGGGCCACCGAACTCGCCCGCGATCGCCCACCAGCCGCCAGCATCGAGGGCGTCCGGGGTGCGGGCCAGGTCGGCGTAGTCGCACACTCCCTCGGCCCGGACCGAGCCGAGCTCCGCGACGCCCGGCAGGGTCCCCGCAGCGGCAGCGGGGGAGTGTGACATGCCCGACACGCTAGCGTGACCCGGCGGATTGGACGTGGTCGCGAGAGGTGGGTTAGAGTCTTCGACGCACGCAGAACGCACTTCGGTGCGGCTCGGCGCGCATGCGGATGTGGCTCAGTTGGTAGAGCATCACCTTGCCAAGGTGAG
>CAZMDO010000618.1:0-1745 GCA_964564445.1 uncultured Ruaniaceae bacterium
GGAAGGAGGACTCGCCGTAGAACGGCACCGAGTACAGGTCGCCCTGGTAGGACAGTGCCTCCCGCACGCTGGGCACAAAGTCCTCCGGCTGGTAGCCCTCGGTGGCCTCGGCGTAGGGCTGCAGGTTCTCGATCCAGCCGTTCTCGGCCCACATCGCGGTCTCGTAGTTGGAGATCATCACCACGTCGAACTCCCCGCCCCCGGTGGCCACCGAGGCGGTGATCTTCGCGCGTGCCTCGTTCTCCGGCAGGCTGACGAACTGCACGTCGATGCCGGGGTGCTCGGCGCGGAAGTGGTCCTGCAGCGAGATCGCGTCCTGCATCTGCGGGTTGGAGACGATCGCCACCACGATCTGTTCGGTGTCGCCGCCACCGGTGACGGCGCCGGCGCCGGCACAGCCGGCGAGAGCCAGCCCCACCGCGGCACCGAGCACCGCGGCGCGCGACCGGGCCGGCCGTCTGGGGTGCGGGGTCGTCGGGTCCGGGCCGGCAGCGGCCACCCGGGTCGGTCCTGGTCGGAACATCGTCGTCCTCACTGTCGGCACCCCGGCCACGGCTGCCGCCGCCGCGGGTGCGCTCATCTGAGATCTTGCATACCGCTCATCTGATGGTCCGACTGTAGTGCCCTACACTCAGATGAGCAAGCACTCGATGCCCATCTGTTGCCGAAGGGGGTCCGCGGTGGACCGTGACGAGCTGGTCCTGATGCGCGACGTGAGCGTGGACTTCCACCTGGAGGGCAAGTCGAAGGTGGAGATCGCCAACGAGCGCCACCTCTCCCGGTTCCGGGTCGCCCGGCTGCTGAACACGGCCCGCGAGCTGGGCATCGTGCGGATCTCGATCGCCCTGCCCGAGGAGTCCGAGGACGACCTGAGCCAGCCGTTGGCCGAGGCCCTCGACGTGCCGGTGGTCATCGCCCCGGCACACTCCGAGCCGGGACAACGGCGCGACCTGCTCGCGCGCACCCTCGCCCGGACCGTGCGCGAGCGGGTGCGGGAGGGCATGACGGTCGGCATCTCCTGGTCGCGGACGATCGAGATGGCGGCGCGCTACATCGACCAGCTGCCGCCGTGCGAGGTGGTCCAGCTCGTCGGCGCACAACCGGTGGAGGGCAGCGGGGACTCCCTGGAGCTGATCCAGCACTTCAAGCGCCTGGCCGGAGTGCGCACCTGGCCGATCTGGGCGCCGCTGACCGTCCGGGACGCCACCACCGCCGCGGGCCTGCGGGCCCAGCCGCAGATCGCCCAGGCGCTCGCACGCGCGGACGCCCTCGACCTCGCCGTGGTGGCCATCGGTGGCTGGACGCCGCAGTCCTCCACGGTCTACCCGACGCTCTCGGCCGCCGACCGGTCGGCGATCGAGGAGCACGCCGTGGTCGGCGAGTGCTCCGGGCGCCTGTTCGACGCCGACGGCACCGAGCTGCACGCGCCGCTGGAGGAGCGGGTGGTGGCGGTCACCCTGGACCAGCTGCGCCGCACTCCCACCGTGCTCGCCTGCGGGTTCGGGCGGGCGACCGCAGCGGCCGTGCGTGCGGCCGTGCGCGGCGGCTTCGCCGGCGTGCTGGTGCTGGACACCGAGTGCGCCCGGGCCCTGGCCGAGCTGACCGAGGTGCGCTGAGCCGGTCACGGCACCGATGGAACGCCCACGCTGCCGGAGCACCCACAGCGGCAGGCGGTGACCCACGCCGGGAGGCTGCGCCGTCGGCACGCCCGAGCAGCGCAGAGCCCGCCGAACGGGCCTACGCCT
>CAZMDO010000619.1:0-1733 GCA_964564445.1 uncultured Ruaniaceae bacterium
CACATCGGTGACGTGCGGGACGTGGACGCCCTCATCGAGGCGATGGCCGGCTGTACCGCCGTGCTGAACCTGGCGGCCGCGCACCACGACTTCGGCATCGGCACCGCCACCTTCGAGTCGGTGAACGTCGGCGGGGCGCGTGCGGTCTGCGCCGCCATGGAGCACCATGGCATCACCAACCTGTGCTTCTACTCCTCCGTGGCCGTCTACGGTGAGCACCCCACCCCGCCGGACGAGCACACCGCTGCCGAGCCGGTGAACGCCTACGGCCGCACGAAGCTGGCCGCAGAGGCCGTCTACCGGGAGTGGGAGGCCGGCGGCGACCGCCGTGCACTGATCGTGCGCCCGGCAGTGGTGTTCGGGCCACGGAACTTCGCCAACCTGTACAAGCTGATCCGCCAGATCGACCGGCGCCGGTTCTTCCCCGTGGGTCCGGGGAGCAACCGGAAGAGCATGTGCTACGTGGCCAACCTGGTGGAGGCGATCGGCTACCTGTGGGGCGCACCCTCACGGCTGGCACCGGATGAGGCGGAGGTCTACAACTACGCCGACAAGCCCGACCTGACCTCGGCGGAGACCGTCTCCCTGGTCTACCGCGGGCTCGGGCGACGCGAGCCGCGGGCCCGGTTGCCGTTGGCTCCGGTGCGGCTCGCCGCGAAGCCCTTCGACCTGGTCGGCCGGCTCACCGGCAAGGACCTGCCGATCACCTCCGCCCGGGTGCACAAGCTCTCCGAGGCCGAGACGGCGTTCGCTGCCGACCGGATCCGCCAGGTCGGCTTCGCTCCGTCGGTGACGTTGCCGGAGGGGATCGCTGCGATGGTGGACTGGTACACCCGCGAGGGCCGCCACGCGACCCCGGTCGTGCACCTGCCGCCGGCGGACGTGCAACGGTAGGGGCATGCTCACGCTGGTCCCACGCCCCCAGCACTACGCCTGGGGCTCGACCGAGGTCATCCCCACGTTCCTCGGCCAGACACCCACGAACACGCCGGTCGCCGAGGCCTGGTTCGGGGCGCACCCCAGCGCCCCGTCCGGCACCGATGCCGGGCTGGACCTGCGCGCCTATCTCGCGCAGGCGCCCGAGCGACGCCTGGGCTCGGACGTGGTGGCCCGGTTCGGACCGCACCTGCCCTACCTGCTCAAGCTGATCGCGCCGATGCAGCCGCTGTCGCTGCAGGTGCACCCGAACCTCGAGCAGGCCCGCACCGGCTTCGCCCGGGAGGACCACGGCGGCACGCCACGCGAACGGCGCAGCTACCCGGACGCCAACCACAAGCCCGAGCTGATCTACGCCCTCACCACGTTCGAGGCGGTCTGCGGCTTCCGCGCCCCGCGCCGGGCCGCCGAGCTGCTCGCCGGCCTGTCGGCACCACTGGCGCACGAGCTGCTCATGCTGCTGCGTGCCGAGCCGAGCGCGATCGGCGTGCACGCCGCCTTCGCCACCGTGCTGCAGTCCAGCGCGGCGGACCGCGTCGAGGGGGTCGTGGCCGGTTGCGCCGCCCGGCTCGCCGCCGGCACCTCGCCCTCACCACGCACGGATGCGATCGTGGTGCGCCTCGCCGAGATCCACCCGGGTGACCCGGGGGCCGTCGCCGCTCTGCTGCTCAACCCGGTCACGCTGCAGCCCGGTGAGGTGCTGTTCGTGCCCGCCGGGTGCGTGCACGCCTACCTCAGCGGGTTCGGGGTGGAGGTGATGGCCAACTCCGACAACGTGCTGCGCGCCGGCCTGACCG
>CAZMDO010000620.1:0-1731 GCA_964564445.1 uncultured Ruaniaceae bacterium
TCCTACATGAGGCACCGACCAACTTTCGCGGGCAACTTGACTTGAGGCACTACGCGATGGCCGCCACGTCGGTACGGCAGGTCAGACGAGCCGCGCGACCAGGTAGACCACCCAGCAGGCCACGGCCGCGTAGGCGAAGGCGTTGATGACCTGACGGCGTAGCGACAGTGCCCAGGTCAGGGCCACCCCGGCGATCAGGGCCCAGCAGGCGGGCACGGTCCAGCGCACCAGGGCGGCCTTCACGCCGGTGCCGGTGACGGTCGGCGGCACCACGGTGACGTAGGCGACGGCGAGCACGGCACACAGGGCCGCCACCAGGAGCCCGAGCACCCGGCGGTGCCGGTGGGCGAACGCCTGCAGCGGAGGTTCGGGCACCTCGTCGGCAGCTCCGGCCTGCTCGGCCACGACGCCAGGCGAGGCGACCTCGCCCACGGACGCGACGCCGTCGGGGACCAGCTCAGCGGAGCTGGCCTCGGCCGGCGCCTCCTCGCGCGGCCGGGTGTCCTGCAGCGCCTCCGCCAGCGCCCCGGTGCCGGACTCGGCTCCGGCGGGGGCACCTGCGTGCCCGTCGCCCACGTCCCACAGGTGGTGCACCAGGTCGTGCACCAGGTACTGCATCAGCGTGGTGACGGTGAATGGTGCACCGTCGCTGCGCAGCCCGCGCCGCTGCACCGCCTCCGGCGGCACGGCCGCCACCGCCGCCGCGAGCGTCTCCGCCGAGCCGAGGATCTCCTCGGCCACCACCTGCGGGTCGAGCTCGTGGTACCGGCCGGCCAGCGCCGCCTCGTTCGGGTCCCAGTCGGGGAAGGTCGGTTCGTCCTCGGTGAGGATCATCGCCAGCCGGTCGGCGAACAGCCGGAGCACGTCCCGGGTGTGCGCGCCGTACTCCAGGGCGGACCAGACCTGCGGTTCGGGGCGCTCGCGCACGTCACCGCGGAGCAGCACCACCGGCCACACCTGCACCTGGGCGCGGATCACCGCGGGGATCTCCGCCAGGGTGAGCGCCCCGGCCTCGAGGGTGCACTGCGGGCAGCGCTCACGCAGCACCCAGGTCCAGTCCTTCGTCTCCGGCGGCACCTCGGGAAGCTCACTGTCGGGCATGACCCTCACCGTACCGGGCGGCGGAGGTCACAGATCGTCCGGGGTCAGCCCGTCCCAGCCCTCGCCGTCGACCTCCATCACCGGCCGTACGTCGTCGATGACGGCGGTCCACGCCTCCTCGTCGAGCTCACCGGTGCAGGTGAACGTCAGCTCCAGCCACTGGCTGACCAGCGACCCGTCATGGAGCACGACGTTGCCGACCCGGGACAGGCCGCGCACCGCGCCGTCACCGGTCTGCCAGTCGGCACTCACCAGGGTGAGCACGTGCTGCGCCTCGTTGCCCTCGCCGGCGCCCTGGGTGGTCAGGTCCACGTCGGTGGCCTCCTCGAGAGTGGCGCCGTCGGCGGTGGCGATCTGCGCCAGCCGCTGCTCGGACGCCGCACGCATGTCGTCCACGGCGTCGGTCTCGGCACCGGCCCGGCCGGCGAGCACGCACTCGCTACCGGTGACGATCTCGGCCCACTGGTCGGTGAGCTCCGCCGGCATGACGTCCTCGAACCCCGGCGGGGTGCCGAGCACGAGCACCGTGGGCACCGGTAGGTCGGCGCCGGCCGGTCCCTCGGCCTCGGCCGATGCGGTCTCGGGCTCCGTGGATGTCCCGGTCGCCACCGCCTCGTCCCGTGCCGGCGA
>CAZMDO010000621.1:0-1730 GCA_964564445.1 uncultured Ruaniaceae bacterium
CCCAGCCGGGCGGCGGCGTCCTGCAGCCGGCGGCGCTGCAGCAGCCACTTCGGGCTCAGCCCGATCCGGCGCCGGCAGATCCGCTGCAGCTGCCGCTCGCCCACCCCGACCCTCTCCGCGAGCTCAGCGACCGTGCCCACCGCCCCCTGCTCGGCCAGGTCGGCCGCGGCGTTGGCGAGCTCCCCCTCGGGGTCCACCGGGCCACACCGGGTGAGCACCCAGTCGGTCAGCGCCCGGCCCGCATGCTCGGGCTCGTCCGGCATCAGCCCGCGCACCCGGGTGCAGGCATCAGCAAAGTCCGCGCCCAGCTCGCTGCGCTCGGCACGGATCGCCGTGCCGACGTCCACCCGGGCGGGCCCCGCCCGCACGGCGTCGACCGGCTGGTCGCGCAGCAGCAGCCCCGCAGCCGCCGGCCGCAGCATGGCGCCCACGGCCCACCCGGTCCCTTCCAGGGTCCGGGTGCCCAGCCCGGCGTCCACACCGTAGAAGCCCGCTTCGTCGGCCATCACGACGACGTTCCCTCCCGGGTACTGCAAGAGCTCCTGGACCACACGCTCCCCCGGCCCCAGCGACCACAGCGGCACCCAGACGTGCCGGACCAGGGCGGCTGCGCCGTCGTCGACCGGATAGCGCAACAGCTGCACCCCCGGACGCGTGCCCGATCCGGGGAGCGGCCCCCGGGTGGGCACACCAGGGTCGGTCATCGCCGGCTCAGGAGGCGCCCGCACCGACCCGGAGCGTGGGCATGCCCAGGGCCACGGCGCCCGGCTCCGGTGTGGGGTGGGTGTGCGTGTGCGCGCCGGTCGTCGCCGCCTCCCAGGCGTCGCCGGCGCGGGTGCGGCGCAGGGTGAAGTCGCCGCTGGTGACGGCGGAGTCGGCGATCAGGTGGTAGGGCGCCGACCCGGTGACCGTGACGGTGACCATGTCGCCCGGGCGCGGGACGTCCTCCTCCGCCGTCCCGACGGGCAGGGCCAGGTGCACCAGGCGGTTGTCCGCGGCCCGGCCGGAGATGCGGTGGGTGGCGGTGTCCTTGCGGCCCTCGTGGTCGGCGACCAGCACGTCCACCCGGCGGCCGACCTGGGCGGCGTTCTCCTCCTCGGCGATCCGGTCCTGCAGGGCGACCAGGCGCCGGTAACGGTCGGCGACCACCTCGACGGGCACTTGGTCGGGCAGGTCGGCGGCGGGCGTGCCGGGGCGGGGCGAGTACTGGAACGTGAAGGCGCTGGCGAACCGGGACGCCTCGACCACGTCCAGGGTGGCTTGGAAGTCGTCCTCGGTCTCCCCGGGGAAGCCGACGATGATGTCGGTGGTGATCGCTGCGTGCGGGATGGCGGCCCGCACCCGGTCGAGGATGCCGAGGAACTTGGCACTGCGGTAGGAGCGGCGCATCGCCCGCAGCACTGCGTCCGACCCGGACTGCAACGGCATGTGCAGCTGCGGCATCACGGCCGGCGTGGTGGCCATCGCCTCGATCACGTCGTCGGTGAATGCGGCCGGGTGCGGGGAGGTGAACCGCACCCGCTCGAGCCCCTCGATCTGCCCGCAGGCGCGCAGCAGCTTGGCGAACGCCCCACGGTCACCGAAGCCGACGCCGTAGGAGTTCACGTTCTGCCCGAGCAGGGTGACCTCGATGGCGCCCTGGGCCACCACCGCCTGCACCTCGGCGAGGATGTCCCCGGGTCGGCGGTCGCGCTCCTTGCCGCGCAGGTGCGGCACGATGCAGAACGTGC
>CAZMDO010000622.1:0-1728 GCA_964564445.1 uncultured Ruaniaceae bacterium
CCGTCGATGATCGCCGGGCACGGGCACGGGCACCACTGAGCAGGGTCGTTGCTGCCTGCCCGGGGGTGCCCGAACGGCTGCCCTCGTCGTTGCCCGAGCGTCTCCGGGGAACAGCAGGCCCCGTACCTACGCTGGCTGGCGGAGGCATGTGGCGTGGTCATGACGTTCTCGGAGCAGCAGCACGACAGGGCGCAGCCTGGCCAGCACCGGGCCGCATCAAGGCCACGGCCAGACAGTGGCCCACTCGGCACCCGAGCATGCGCCCTGGCGATGCTGCAACGTCAGGCAGGTAACCAGGCCGTGGCCCAAGCACTGCAGCACGCCGATGACTCGGACCCGGAGAGCACCAGCCGCGGCGTGACTGGTGCCGCCCCGGCGCTCGCCGTCGCCTCGAGCGGCTTCTCCGGTACGTCAAGCTTCTACACGGGGTTTGAGGACCCGGGAGCTCATGGTCTGTCGCAACTCGATGCGGATGCAACGTCGGGCGTGGGCCAAGGGACCAGCACGTTCGAACTGCTCGGCGCCGGTCTGCTGGCAGAGGGCGGCCGGCGTAAGTGGCGCCGTGGGCGCGCCGACCTCAGCGACGCTCGCGCACTGAAGGATGCTGCCGCCGAGCACTCCGCAGAGCGAGATGTGCGCAGCGGTCGCACCGATCTCGCCGAGCACGGGCTGAACGCCGGCGGCAAGGCCCTCAAGATCGGCGCCAGCACCGCAAAGATGGCGTTCACCGGTGCGTCGGCGACCGCGCTCGGTATCGGCGGGGCAGTCGTCGGACTACCTGCACAGCTCATCGGCTGGGTGCGCTCCCTGCGCAAGCTCGGCAAGCAGAGTGCGCGCTTCGACCGGCTGAAGAAGCTCCAGCTGACCACCTACCAAGATCCTGAGGAGCTCCTCGCAGCAGCACAGGCCTCCCAGGCCGCCGTCAGGTCGGACCTGGAGGAGCTCTCCGTGCGGATGACCGTCCTGGGGCGTAGTGCGACACCGGAGCAGTTGTCCGAGATCAAGAGCACCCGCCACCACCTGGAGGGCCGGCTCCGGATCTGCGACGCACAGGTGGCCGACGCCACGAAGGAGAAGAAGGCGGCCGACACGGTCAAGCAGAAGATCGTGGCCCGGTTCCCGGGTGCGACGACGGCTCCGACGCTCGCAGAGATCGCCGAGTACGCCAAGGCAAAGCAGAAGCGCGGCGTGATCAAGAAGACGATCGCCTCCGTCGGCAGCACCGTGGGCCTGACCGGGAGCGCCGTCGCGCTGGCCGCCGCGATAGGTACCGGCGCCGGTCTGGTGCTCACCCCGGTCGGCTGGGGATTGGCTGCGGCTGCGGCCGTCGTCGGACTGGGGGTGGCCGGCTACAAGCTCGTCAAACGATTCCGCAAGTTCGCGGCGGAGCGTCGGCGGGAGAACGAGGGCACGGGCAAGGTCCGCAGCCGGGGCGACAAGGTCAAGGACTTCGGCCGGAACCTGAAGAATGCGCTCAACTGGCGCAAGCCTGCGCCGAGCGAGCGCACGGCCTATGCCGAGTCTCTCCTCGACTACTTCACCGAGGGGAGCAGCGACCAGAAGGAACAAGCACGCACCGTGATCATCGCCCTGCTGGGGATCGAGAAGTCCAAGCGCCGCGAGGACCGCCTCGCGGCCATGGTGAAGGAGGACAACCGGGACAAGATGGTCAAGCTCCTCGCCGCGAAGATGGCCTCCTGACGCCAGCAAGAGCTGCCGGCCGGCCGG
>CAZMDO010000623.1:0-1724 GCA_964564445.1 uncultured Ruaniaceae bacterium
ACCACATCGGCGGGATGGCCGGGGCCGGCACGGTGATCGCGGTGAACATCGACGATGAGGCGCCGCTGGTGCAGCTGGCGGACTTCGCGGTGATCGGCGACCTGTCCTCGGTGCTCGCCGATGCCGTCGAGGCGCTGCGTGAGCACAGCGGCTGACGGGCGTGCGCGGCTGACCTGGGCGGAGCTTCCCGACGGCGTCGCTCACCTGGTTGTCGAACGTCTCGGGGACCGGGTGGTCGGCGCGGTCAGCCATGACGGCGGGTACAGCCCTGGTCTGGCCTCGACGTTGGTCCTGGCTTCCGGGGAGCGGGTGTTCGTCAAGGCGGTGGCGGCCGAGGAGCACCCGGTCAGCGGCGAGCTGTACCGCAAGGAGTCCGCCGTGGCCGAGGTGCTCGCCGCGCAGGTGGGTGCGGCGCTGCCGGCGCCGGCGTTCCGGTGGTCGCTCGATGGTCCGGTGGAGGACCACACGGGGGAGCAGGACTGGGTGGTGCTCGCCTTCGACGCTGCCGACGGCCCCGGGCCGCGGCTGCCGTGGCGCCGGCCGGAGCTGGCCGAGGCGCTCGACCTGGTCGCCGACGTCGGCCGGATCGCGGCGCCGGACCATCCGGCGATCCCGCCGGTGACGGACATGGTCTTCGACGAGTGGCACCTGCTCGCTGCGGACGCGGATCTGCAGCAGGGGCTCACCGGGCTGGACGAGGTGCTCGGTCCGTGGCTGCTCGCGCGGATCGGGGAGCTGGCGGCGCTCGCGGACACCTGGCCGCAGGTCAGCGCGGGCACCGCGCTGGTGCACCACGACCTGCGCGCGGACAACATGGTCCGCGCCGGCGGCCGGTTGCTTGCGGTGGACTGGCCGTACGCGAGCGTCGGGGCGCCGTGGTTGGACCTGGCCGGGATGATGCCGAGCATGGCGCTGGAGGGCGGTGGCGACCCGGAGGAGGTGTTCACCGCCCACCCGGTCGGTGCCGCGGCGGACGCCGACGCGGTGACCGCGGTGGTCGCGGCGTTCACTGGCTACTTCCTGCACGCGGCACTGCAGCCCCCGCCGCCCGGGATCCCGCACCTGCGCGCCTTCCAGCGGGACCAGGGCCTGGTCTGCGCCCGCTGGCTACGCACCCGCCTCTGCGGTGGGAGCCCCGCCCGCCGACGGCGGTCGGGCTAGGAGCTGGGCAGCTGCACCGGCGCGAGGGCGTCCGAGCCGACGCTGACCAGCCGGTCGCCGATCACCTCGACGGTGTACCCGTGCTCGGCCCGCGCCGTCCAGAGCACCTGCCCGGTGGCCGGGTCCAGGCCGATCGCCGGGGAGGAGTCGGTCACCAGGGTGCCGTCCACGGCGAACACGTCGCTGAGGTAGGGCAGCTCGTCGTCGTCGAGGTCCAGGGTCCAGGCGACGGCGTCGGTCTGCGGGTCCAGGCCGACCACGGCATCGTCCGCCCAGGCGACGGTGTGCTCGGTGCTGCCACCGCTCATCACCGGCAGCCGCCCCGGCAGGAACCCGGCACCGCTGCGCCGGAACCGGTGCAGCGGGCCGTGCTGGGTCCCCGTCTGCCAGTCCACGGCGACCAGCCGTTCCTGGTCGACCACCGCCAGCGGCCGGGCCGGGGTGGTCTCCGGCGGGGAGACCAGGTCCAGACCGGGCAGTGTCCACCGCACCGCGCCGTCCAGGCCGTGGCGGACGATGCCCTCGTCGGTGGCGCAGAAGTAGTGGTCGCCGGCGGCGGTGGC
>CAZMDO010000624.1:0-1719 GCA_964564445.1 uncultured Ruaniaceae bacterium
GATCCCGCTCGGGTCGTGCACGATGAAGCTGAACGCCGCCACCGAGATGGCCGCGGTGACCTGGCCGCAGCTCGCCGACATCCACCCGTTCGCCCCCGCCGGGGACGTGACCGGCTACCTGGAGCTCATCGACTCGCTGCAGACCTGGCTGGCCCGCCTGACCGGGTACGCCAGCGTGAGCGTGCAGCCGAACGCCGGCTCCCAGGGCGAGCTCGCCGGGCTGCTCGCCATCCGCCGCTACCACCAGGCCCACGGCGAGCACGACCGCACCGTGTGCGTGGTGCCCGCCAGCGCGCACGGCACGAACGCCGCCTCCGCGGTCCTCGCCGGCCTCGAGGTCGCGATCGTGGCCACGGCCGAGAACGGCGACGTGGACCTGGACGACCTGCGCCGCGTGCTGGCCAAGCACGAGGGCCGGATCGCGGCGATCATGGTCACCTATCCCTCCACCCACGGGGTGTACGAGACCGGGATCACCGAGCTGTGCGAGCTGGTGCACGCCGCCGGCGGCCAGGTCTACATCGACGGCGCGAACCTGAACGCGCTGGTCGGCTGGAGCGGCCCGGGCGGCTTCGGGGGCGACGTGTCCCACCTGAACCTGCACAAGACGTTCTGCATCCCGCACGGCGGCGGGGGACCCGGGGTGGGCCCGGTGGCAGTGGCCGAGCACCTGGTGCCCTACCTGCCCGGGCACCCGCTGGACCCGGCTCGCGGGCCCGCGGACGGGGCGGTCTCCGCGGCACCCTACGGCTCGCCCTCGATCCTGCCGATCAGCTGGGCCTACCTGCGGCTGATGGGCACCGACGGCCTGCGCGCGGCCACCGCGGCGGCCGTGCTCAGCGCGAACTACCTGGCCCACCGGCTCGGTGAGGCCTACCCGGTGCTCTACCGCGGCGCCAGCGGCCTGGTCGCGCACGAGTGCATCCTCGACCTGCGGGAGCTGACCGCACGCACCGGCATCACCGTGGACGACGTGGCCAAGCGGCTCATCGACTACGGCTTCCACGCGCCCACGATGAGCTTCCCGGTGGCCGGCACGCTGATGGTCGAACCCACCGAGTCGGAGAACCTGGCCGAGCTGGACCGGTTCGTCGAGGCGATGCTGGCCATCCACGCCGAGGCCCAGCAGGTCGCCGGCGGCACCTGGCCCGCCGAGGACAACCCGCTGGTGAACGCCCCGCACACCGCCGCGCACGCGATCGGCGAGTGGACCCACCCCTACAGCCGGGAGCTGGCGGTGCACCCGGTGCCGGCGGTGGCTGCGGACAAGTACTGGCCGCCGGTGCGGCGGGTGGACGGTGCCTACGGGGACCGCAACCTGATGTGCTCCTGCCCGCCGGTGAGCGCCTTCGCCGAGGAGTGATCGGGCCGTCCCGGGAACAACCCGCTCCCGCCGGGCGTTGACCTTGACATCCACCTGTCCGCGCGCGCCCTCAGGGCGTGCATCCACGGTGAACGGGGTGCAGTGGCGTTATAATTGTAGGGCGCCGCGACATCCAGTTCGCCGTTCGCCCCACGTATCCACGCCGAAAGGTTCTCTGTGACGTCGCCTCGTCCTGCTGTCGTGCTGCCCCGCGAGTTCGAGCACTCCGCTCTCCAGGAGGCCTACCAGCGAGGGGTGGAGCGCGGGTCGCTCACCGCGGCAGAGGTGCGCACCGCCTGCGAGCAGGCGGACGTCAAGCCCCGCCGACTCAAGGAGGTTCTCGGCGCCATGCAGGC
>CAZMDO010000625.1:0-1717 GCA_964564445.1 uncultured Ruaniaceae bacterium
CGCCCGCCAGTACGCCGACGTCGAGACGAACAACCTGCGCATGTTCAGCCGCTGAGCCGGGCCGGGACGGCTGCCGGGCCGCCGGATACGCTCGGTGGCGTGATCCTCATCGATCCGCCGATGTGGCCGGCGCACCAGACGCGGTTCTCGCACCTGGTCTCCGACCGCACCCTGGCCGAGCTGCACGAGTTCGCCGCTGCAGCCGGCCTGACCGAGCGTGCCTTCGACGGGGACCACTACGACGTGCCGGAGCGCCGTCACGATCAGCTCGTCCAGCTCGGCGCGGTGCCGGTCAGCGCAGGTGAGCTGATCCGGCGGCTGCGCCGCAGCGGCCTGCGCGTGCCTGCCCGGAGCCGCCCCGAGCGGGCACGCGCAGTGCTCACCGGGCGCTGGCAGCAGCTCCTGCCCGACCATCCGGGCCTGGGCGCCGAGCTGCTCGAGCGGTGGAGCGAGCCGCACCGCAGGTACCACACCACCGCGCACCTGCTGGATGTGCTGACCGGCCTCGACCTGGTCTGTGCGCCCACGGCGCCGGGCCGCGAGGTGCGGTTGGCCGCCTGGTTCCATGACGCCGTCTATGCGGGCGTGGCCGGTGCGGACGAGGAGGACTCCGCCGCGCTGGCCGAGCAGACACTGCCCGCTGCCGGGCTGGACGCCGGTGCGGTGGCCGAGGTGGTGCGCCTGGTGCTGCTCACCCGGGACCACTCCCCCGCGGCCGGTGACGCCGCCGGCGCGGCGCTGTGCGATGCCGACCTGGCCGTGCTCGGCCAGGGTGCGGACGGCTACGCCCGGTACGTGAGGCAGGTCCGCGCCGAGTACGCCCACGTCAGCGAGCCGGACTGGCGCACCGGACGGTCCGCCGTCGTGCACCACCTGCTGGACCGGCGGCCACTGTTCCGGACCCCGACCGGGGAGGCACGCTGGGAGCAGCGGGCACGGGCGAACCTGCAGGGTGAGCTCGCCCAGCTGCAGCGCTGACCTCGGCCCGTCGCCAACCCCGTCCGGTACGGTCCAGATCAGAGCTCCTCCACGCCGGTGAAGCGCGCCTCGGCGAAGGTCCGGCACCCGTAGGCGAAGGAGTGGATCAGCTCGGTCCGGTTCCAGAACGGCAGCGCCAGCACGTTCCCGACCACGCCGTCGATGGTGCCGCCCTCGCGCAGCTGGAAGTGCAGGAAGGCGTACGGCATCCACCGGGGCCGGAGGAGGAAGGTGGTACCGGTCGGTCCCGACAGCCGGGCCCGGATCTTCACCTCGGCGACCGTCGACCACGGCACCCGCAGCGGGCGACCATGGAACGTCCCCTCGAACGCCTCCGCGGTGAAGGTGAACGTGCGGCGCCGGAGCACCGTCACCAGCGTGGCGCACAGTCCGAGCCCGATGAGGGTGAAGATGCTCCCGATGACGAGGGCCGCTGCGCGGTGGTCCATCTCCCCGCCGACGATCGCGCCGATGAGCACACCCAGCCCACCGCCCAGGCAGATCAGCGTCGCGGCGATCTGGATGGCGATGTGCACCGCACCCGGTCGCACGACCACGGTGTGCGCTGCGGGCCGGCCCACCGGCGCCCCGGCGTCGTACGGGCTGGACCACTGCCCTGGCTCACTCCGTCCCCCGGCTCCGGTCATGGGCAGCAGGGTATCCGGCGGCGGCCCGCCGAGTGCGCACGTGCGAAGGCCCCCGGTCCCACACAGGGAACCGGGGGCCTTCGTCTGGCGGG
>CAZMDO010000626.1:0-1714 GCA_964564445.1 uncultured Ruaniaceae bacterium
CCGACTCCGAGAGGGTCAGCTCGGAGGCCGGGTGGCCGAAGAACTCCTGCGAGGCGCGCTCGATCCCGTACGCGCCGCGGCCGAAGTAGATCGTGTTCATGTAGTTGCCGAGGATCTCGGCCTTGCTCTGCTGCTGGTCGATCTTGATCGCCAGGATGGCCTCACGGAACTTGTCCGCATAGCCGTCGGTCTGCCCGGTGTAGTACCGCTCCACGTACTGCATGGTCAGCGTGGAGCCACCCTGGGTGTCGTTCCCGCGCAGGTTGTTCCACAGCGCACGCAGGATGCCGACCGGGTCCACGCCCACGTTGGAGTAGAACCGGCGGTCCTCGCTGGCCACGATCGCCTGACCCACGTGGTCCGGCAGCGTCGCGGGGTCGACGATCTCCCGGTCCACGTCCGCGAACGTGCCCATCGGGGTCTCACCGTCGGCGTAGTAGACCGTGGAGCCCTGCGCCAGGGCGAAGTCGTCCGGTTCCGGCACGTCGATCATCACGTAGGCCACGAAGAACAGCACCACGCCGAGCAGACCACCGGTGAGCACCGTGCCGACCACGAACCGCCAGCTGGGCAGCCACCGGTGGACCGGACCCTTGTTCGGGCGGGGGTAGTTCCAGAACCGGTTCGGCTCCTGGTACGGCCGGCCCTCGTAGCCCTTCTTCCGCGCCGACGAACCGGACGAACGCCGCCTGCCGGCGGCCGCGGCGGCAGAGGTCGTCGCGGCGGAACGCCTCGACCGGGTCGCGCTGCTGCTCCCCGCGCGGGAGCTGCCGGACCGCGTGCCCTGGCCGCCACCACCGGCACTGGAGGTGCGCTGCCAGGCCGGCCTCGCCCCCGGCGAGGCCGCCGAACCAGCCCGCCCCGCAGATCCGGTACCCGTGGCCCTGGACGCCGAGCGCTCACCCGACGAACCCCCCTGGGCGCGGTCACGCACGCTGCGGCGGGTGGGCGTGTTCTCGCCCGACCCGCCGGATCCTGATCCGCGTCCTTCTGCCACTATGGCCTCTCCTGTCCATGGTCGGCGCCCCCGCCCCCAGACTCTCGTCGCCCCACAGTATGCGTGGCAAGGCTGGGAGTCCGCGCGGCAGGGCCCTGCCCTTCACCGACTCCGCACAGAATCCGCCATGCACAGGTGAGCAGCACCACAGCCGACCTATGGCACACAAGACACACCTGACATTTGACGCGCTTGTTTGCCTTCATGTATCAATGCGATACATCGGAGGTGACGAGTGTCCACGCGCGGAGAAGTCCTCGAGCTGGCCATCCTGGGCCGGCTGCAGCAGGCACCGATGCACGGCTATGAGCTGCGCAAGCACCTCAACGTCACCCTCGGCACGATCCGCACCCTCTCCTACGGGTCCTTGTACCCGTGCCTGAAGGCGCTCGTGGCGGGTGGCTGGATCGAGCAGGCGGACACCGCCGCACCGCCCCACGCGCTCGCCGGCAGGCGGGCCCGGATCGTCTACCGGCTCACCACCGCGGGCAAGGAGCGGCTCACCGACTCTCTCGCCCAGGTGGAACCCACCGCCTGGGAGGACGAGTCCTTCGCGGTCCGGTTCTCCCTGTTCCACGACACCGACCCGCAGACCCGGCTGCAGATCCTCGAGGGCCGGCGGGCCCGGATGCTGCAGCGGCGAGCCGCGGTGCGTGCGCAGGTGCGCGCCGGCCGGGCCCGCCGGGACCGGTACACGCTCGAGCTGCAGCGGCACGG
>CAZMDO010000627.1:0-1712 GCA_964564445.1 uncultured Ruaniaceae bacterium
GAGCGGGCGATGCGCGGCGAGCTGGACTTCGCCGCCTCGCTGACCGAACGGGTGGCGACACTGGCCGGGCTCGAGGTGGGTGTGCTGACGCAGGTGCGAGAGCAGATCGAGCTCTCCCCGGGGGCGGCCGAGCTGGTCGCGGCGGCCCACCAGCGGGACTGGCCGGTGGCGCTGGTCTCCGGCGGCTTCCACGAGATCGTCGATGAGATCGCCGCCGCCCAGGGCATCACCCGGGTGCGGGCGAACCGGCTGGAGGTGGCCGACGGCCGACTGACCGGCCGGCTGGCCGGCCCGGTCGTGGACCGCGCCGCCAAGGCGCACTGGTTGCGCACGTTCGCCGCCGAGGAACAGATCCCGATGGCGCGCACGGTGGCCATCGGTGACGGCGCGAACGACCTGGACATGATCGCTGCGGCCGGTCTGGGGGTCGCCTTCCACGCCAAGCCGGTGGTGGCCGCCCAGGCCGACCTGGCCATCGAGGACGGCGGGCTGGACCAGGTGCTCGCGGCGCTGGGAGGCTAGCAGGTCACGGCTGGAAGCCGCCCTCGGCACAGCCCAGCGGGTCGATGAGCACCTCGGCCAGGGAGAGCGCCTCCGCCTCGGCCTGGTTCTGCGCCACCTGGGACTGGGCGTAGGTGTCCACGGTCGCCGCACCGCACTCGAACCGTGCGGAGACCCCCCACACGTGCTGCAGCACCTGCACGTCGATGCCGGCGATGCGGGTGCTGCGCAGCACGGTGCCCTCGTCGGCGTACAGGTCGGCCTTCTCGCTCGGCCAGGCGTGCGCGAACCGCTCCGGTGCGTTCTCGCTCAGCCCGCCGGCCACCCACGCGTCCGCCGATCCGTGCACCCGCACGCTGGCCTCCGGGTAGCCGCCGGCGACGAACGCCTCCAGCAGCCACTGCTCCAGGTCGGTCAGCCCGGTGGTCGGCGTGCTGCCGCTGGGCTGGTCCGCGGCCGTGCTCGGTTCCCCGGCGGTGGGCGACGTCGGCGACGCGGTGCCGGTGGCCGGCTCCGCCCCGGCCGGCGCCTCCGTGCCGGTCCAGTCGCCGCTGTGCGGGTCGGTGCAGGCGGTGCACAGCGCCAGCAGGGCAGCGGTCAGCACGGCCGCGGTGCGGCTCCCCCGGAGCATCGGCTGCCTAGCTGCGGCAGGTGGCCAGCGCGGTGAGCACGGCACCGTGCCGGTCCAGCCGCTGCCATGGCCCGCGGTAGCTGAGCAGCGCGGCGGTGGCCGTGGACAGACCGGTGCGCACCCGCAACGCCGCCGCCTCCTGGGAGGAGGGGCCGGCCAGGTAGTGCGCGACGGCGGAGCTCACCGGTTCGTGTCCGACCACCAGCACGTCGGTGGTCTCCTCGCTCAGCCCCTGCAGGAGCCCGAGGGTCTCCTCCAGGTCCGCACCGTAGAGCAGCTCCAGGTACTGCACACCGATCGCCTCGGCGGCCTCGCCGTAGGCGTTCGCGACGAGCTGCCAGGTCTGCTGGGCACGGGTGGCCGTGGAGCAGAGCACCAGCTGGGGCCGCACGCCCGCCTCGTGCAGGCGTTCGCCGATGACGCGGGCGTCGCCGCGGCCGGCGAGGGTGAGCGCTCGGTCCACGTCGTGGATGGCGTTCTGGTCGGCCTGGGCGTGCCGGAGCAACGTCAGGCGCTTCATCGGGACCTCGATGTCACTCATGGTCCTAGAGTCCCATGGCGTGCACGCCGCCGTCGACGT
>CAZMDO010000628.1:0-1708 GCA_964564445.1 uncultured Ruaniaceae bacterium
GAGGGCCTGGACCTGCTCGCCCAGCTGTGGTCGGCCAGCCCGGCGGAGACGCTGCCCGGGGCGCTGTGGCGGCTGTACCTGCTGCGCGAGTGGACCCGCCGGGACAGCCGCACCATCGCCGAGCGGTACCAGCTGGGCTGCCGGCGCGCGGAGGTCTCCGAAGTGGTGGCCGGGGTGGTCGCCCCGCCCGGGCCGCAGGAGGTGCGCGACCTGGCCGACGCGGTGCTGCACGGGGTGTTCGGCGGCGACCTGGACGTGGCCCTGGACCGGGCCGCGGCGTTCCTGCACGTGCTGGTGGCCGGCACCGCCCTGGACGCCGACTGGGTGGAGTCCGCGGACGCCGACAGCGCCGATGAGCTCACCCGCCGCGCCGGTGCCCTGCTGTCCACCGCGGAGGACCTGCAGCGGGCCGCGGCGCTGTGGCGGGCCGGAAAGCTGGACTGAACGGTGCCCGACGGCGCAGCCCACCGGGGTGAGCCGGCCCTCACCGGGCGGACGGGGTCCAGCCCCGCCGACGGCGCAGCCCACCGGGGCGAGCCCGCCCTCACCCGGTTGAGCCGGCTCAGCCGGGCACAGGTGCAGGCGGTCACCCACCTGGCCGAGGCCGTCGCCGCCGCCGACGGGATCGCGGCGTTCTCCGAGCAGATGCTGCTCAACCTCACCGACGACCACCGCGGCGCCACCCACCTGCTGCTCACCCGCCCCGCCGCACCGGCCACCCACCCAGGTGCGGCCACGACGCAGGAGATGACCCCCGACCCGGGCGAGGCACCGGGAGAGGGGAGCTCCGCCGTCGGGCTGCTGGGCTACGCCCAGATCGACGACGTCGCCGCCGAGCTCGCCATCCACCCCGGCCACCGCCGCCACGGGCTGGGCCGGCGACTGGCCACCGAGGTGCTCACCCGGCCCGGCGTACGGCTCTGGGCGCACGGCGACCTGCCCGGGGCCGCCGCCCTCGCCGAGAACCTCGGCCTGGACCGGGTGCGCGACCTGTGGCTGATGAGCACCCCGCCGCCGAGCCAGGTGGGGCCGCCGCCGGAGCGGGACGGGCTGGCGGTGCGCACGTTCACCCCCGGCCAGGACGAGGACGCCTGGCTGGCGGTGAATGCCCGCGCCTTCGCCGACCACCCCGAGCAGGGCCGGCTCACCCGCGCCGACCTGGAGGCTCGGATGGCCCAGCCCTGGTTCGACCCGGCGATGTTCTTCCTTGCCGAGGAGGTGACCAGCGGTCGTCTGCTCGGCAGCCTGTGGGTGAAGATCGAGGGAACAGTCGGGGAGATCTACGCCCTCGGGGTGCACCCGGACGCCCAGGGCCGCGGTGTCGGCGGGCTGCTCACCGCCCACGCGATGGCCGCGTTCGCCGGTGCCGGGCTGGACCGCCTCGAGCTGTACGTGGAGGGCGAGAACACCGCGGCGATCCGCACCTACACCCGGGTCGGCTTCAGCAAGGAACGCGCCGACGTGCAGTACGCCCGGGCCTGACCCGGCGGTGCGCCCGCGCTGCGGTGGGCGGCCCGGCGGCCGGTGCCCGGCCGGGCTCCGAACCAGTGGCAGCAGCCGGGGCGAAGGTGCCACGATGGCCCCATGAGCACCCAGACCGGGGACGAGTCCACCCCAGGCACCCTCACCGCCGAACCGCAGCCGGTCGTCGACGAGCTGCCCGAGGGCCGGTTCGCCGACCGGGAGCTGAGCTGGCTGCAGTTCAACG
>CAZMDO010000629.1:0-1698 GCA_964564445.1 uncultured Ruaniaceae bacterium
TGGAGCGCAAGGAGCTGCTCGCCCTCGCCGACGCGCTCGCGGCCGATGCGGCCGATGCCGTGGACGCGCAGACCTACTACACCGACAGCGGGGTGGAGCACCTGCCGCTGACCGACAGCTCGGTGCAGACCGCCGTGCAGGAGTACCTGGCGGCCGCACCGGAGGCAGTCACGGGGGAGTTCGAGGACTTCGCGGTGGTGCCGCCCACCGGCACCCCGGACGGACGGGTGGCCGAGGTGACGCTGACCGCCCGCGTCCGCCCACCGGTGCTGCCCTGGGTGCTGATGCCGTGGGCGGAGGGCTTCCCGATCGAGGTGACCGCGCACGGAGTAGCCCGGTGAGTGCGCGGGTGGGCGCATGCCGGGTGGGCGCATCATCGGCGGCTACGATGTACCCGGCAACGATCGCATCGGCGAAGGGTTCATCGGTGGCACGTACGTCTCGACCGCTCGGTATCGCGGCATCCCTGGTGGCGGCCGGGCTCGCCCTGACCGCCTGCACCGCGCAGCCCGGTGCTGCCGCCGTGGTGGACGGGCAGCGGATCACCGAACGCGCCCTGGCCGACTCCTCCGCGGCGCTGCAGCCGTTCCTGCAGACCCAGCTGGCGCCCAGGACCATGCTGAGCTCGATGATCCAGGCACCGGTGACCCTCGAGGTGGCCGCCGAGCACGGCTTCTCCGCCTCCGCCTCGGACGCCGAGAACTACCTGAACTCCATCGCCGAGCAGTCCCAGGTGGAGGCGCCGGAGACGTTCCCGGAGGGCACCCTGGACGTGACCCGGATGCTGATGGTCACCCAGATGTTCACCAGCAGCGAGGCCGACGCCGAAGGTATCCAGGCGGAGATCAGCGAGCAGATGGCCGACCTGGACGTGACCATCAACCCGCGCTACGGCGAGTGGGACGCGACCGGGGCCAGCGGCATCTTCATCGCCCAGAGCGACCCGGCCTGGCTGATCCAGCCGACCGACGACGCTCAGGCGGCCGGCTGACCCACGGTGGCCGACCGGGCAGCCGCCAAGGAGACCGCGGACATCGGTGCGTCCGCCGCGGGTGAGGCCGCTGGGGGTGAGCCCGCTGCCGGCGCTCCCGCCGGGCACGCCCTGGCCCGCGCCGTGGCGGTGATGGACCGGCTGCGCTCCCCGGGCGGGTGCCCGTGGGACGCCGAGCAGACGCACGCCTCCCTCGCCCCGTACGCGGTGGAGGAGGCGCACGAGCTCGCCGAGGCGGCCGAGACCGGCGACCGGGACGCCCTCCTCGAGGAGCTCGGTGACCTGCTGCTGCAGGTGCTGTTCCACGCCCGGGTCGGCACCGAGGGCAGCATCGGCGCCCCGTTCGACATCGACGACGTCGCCACCGGCCTGGTCGCCAAGCTCGTGCGCCGGCACCCGCACGTGTTCGCCGACGGCCAGGCCCGAACCGCCGAGGAGGTGAACCAGCGCTGGGACGAGATCAAGGCCACCGAGAAGCCGCGGACCTCCGTGCTCGACGGCATCCCCGCCTCGCTGCCGGCGCTGGCCCGGGCGCAGAAGGTGCTCTCCCGCGCCGAGCGCGCCGGGATCGACCTGGGTCTGGACAGTGACGCGGGCACGGGTGCTGCGGGCTCGCCTGACACGGGCTCTGCTGACACGGGCTCTGCTGACACGGGCTCGCCTGACACGGGCTCTGCTGACACGGGCTCTGCTGACACGGGCTCGCC
>CAZMDO010000630.1:0-1695 GCA_964564445.1 uncultured Ruaniaceae bacterium
GACTACCGGGTGCCGATCAGCGAGGCGCTGCGGATGTGGTGGGACCTGGTCTCCGCCTGGGACGGGGAGCCTGAGGCGATGCCACACCGGTTCCTGCAGCTGACCGAGGAGAACCACTGGGTGCTCACCCCGTCGAACGCGCTGACCTGGAACAGCACCGTGCTCGCGTTCTGCGACCAGCACGTGCGCGGCGGCGAGCCGATACCCGAGACGCTGCCCTGGTAGCCGGGCCCCCGCGGGCCCCTGCCTGCGGGCCCCTGCCCGCCGGGGTCCCTCCTCGCGCGCCCTCCCTCGCGGGGGTGGGGCGCTCTCACCGGCGCTGCTCGAACCGGTGGTAGCCGCGCACCAGCACCGCCAGCACCCCGGCCGCCGCCGCGCACCACAGCGGCCACTGCACGAACCAGGCGAGCGTGCCGGCCGTCGGGATCGTCAGCCCCAGGGCGAGCAGCCCCACCCCGATCACGGTGAACATCGCGGTCAGGTGCCACAGGTAGATGGTCATCGACCGCGCGCTGACCCACGCGAGCGCGCGCCGCGCCGGCCCGGCGGCCAGGGCGGTCAGCGGCCCCCGCAGCGCCAGCAGCACCGAGGTGAGCAGCACCGCGTGCACCAGCGCCACCAGGGTGGGCGGGCCCAGGTTGGAGATCGGGTCCCCGGGCATGCCGATCATGCTGATCGGGTACGGTCCCGCGCCGATCAGGGCCACCAGGGCCACCAGCGCGACGGCGGAGCTCACCCACCAGGTCCGCGCACCCGTGCGCGGCTCACCCCGGCGGGCATAGGCCAGCCCGATCGTGAACGGCACCACCCACACCGCGAGCAGGTTCAGCCACGCCAGCGCGGGCGCCACCCCGGTGAACCGGAGCAGGTCCACCACCACCGGCACCGCAGCCAGCACCGCCGGGGCGCCCCAGCCGAGCGCCCCCACCAGGCGGCGCAGCAGCGGCGTGAGCGCCACCAGGGCCAGGTACACCCCGAGGAACCACAGCGGCTGGGGGACGATCCGGACCGCCTGGAGCACCGCCGTCTGCGGTACGCCGAGCAGCGGCAGTACCAGGACGGCCAGGAGCCACGTGCCCAGCAACGCGAGGACAGGAACGACCAGCCGCGGCAGGCGCCGGCGGAGCACCTGGGCGACCGGGCGGACCGGTTCCAGCCCCGCGGCGGCACCGGCCGCGAAGAACAGCAGCGGCAGCACCTGCAGCACCCAGGTGACCAGCCAGCCCACGCCGTGGCTGAGGCTGTTCCCGATCGTCAGGGCCGAACCGTCCCAGGCCACCTGTGGCATCAGCCAGTGCACGGCCAGCACGCCGAGGGTGCCGCCGGCGCGGACCAGGTCCACGAACGGGTCGCGGGTGCGCCGGCGCACGGGTGCGGTCGGCGGCGCTGGTGCGGCTGGCGGGGCGGGTGCCGGGCGGAGCTCGGCCGGGGAGGCGGTGAGGCGGTGCTGCGGCGCGGGCGCCGGGCGGTGCCGGGTGGGCGATGGTGCGAGGCGGTGCGGGGGAGGGGCGAGCGTGCTGGCCACGACGGTCCTTCACAGGTGGGGATCTGCTGTCCTGGCCAGTCTTCGAGCGCGGCGTCGCCGCCACTATGCAGGTGTCCGCCGTACCGGTGGGGGCGTGCCCGAGGGATTGGCGGGGGAGATCCCCACCGACCTCGTGCCGGGGTGGGCCGGTCGCGCGCTCGCCCTGTTCG
>CAZMDO010000631.1:0-1694 GCA_964564445.1 uncultured Ruaniaceae bacterium
TCCACTGCGGCGGCCCGGGCACCGGCGGTGGGGAGAACACCTACAACGTGCTCGACATCGCCCTCGCCCCCGGCATCGCCCCACCACCACCGGAAGCGGCCCGCAGCTTCTACACCACCAGCTCCTGCGGCCTGTGCGGCAAGCGCAGCATCGAGGCGGTGCGCACCGTCTCCGCCTACGACGTGGCCGCCGATGCCACCCGGGCCACCCCCGACCTGCTGGCCACGCTGCCGGAGACGCTCCGGGAGCACCAGGACGCCTTCGACAAGACCGGCGGGCTGCACGCGGCCGGCCTGTTCGACGCCACCACCGGCGAGCTGCTGGTGCTCCGTGAGGACGTCGGCCGGCACAACGCCGTGGACAAGGTGGTCGGCTGGGCGCTGCTGAACAACCACCTGCCGCTGACCGGCACCGTGCTGCAGGTCTCCGGCCGGGCCAGCTTCGAGCTCGCGCAGAAGGCGGTGATGGCCGGCATCCCGATCCTCACCGCGGTCTCGGCGGCCTCCTCGCTGGCCGTGGACCTGGCCGAGGAGGCGGGCCTGACCCTGGTCGGGTTCCTGCGCGGGGAGTCGATGAACGTCTACTCCCACCCCGAGCGGGTCGACGGCGGGGCTCGCCCGGCGTAGGTCACCGCCCGTCGTGGTTGCCGGGGAGCGCTCGACGGCGGAGCTCGCCCGGCGTAGCCGGCCTCGCCGGGAGGTCGTGGTCGTCCGGGGAATGCTGGGCCGGCGATGGCCGTTGCTGCCGGTATGGCTGTGCAGCTGGGACGCTATGGGATCTGGGCCCGCTCGGACCGGGCCACCACGGAGCTGGCGCGCGAGGCGGAGCGGCTCGGCTACTCCGCCGTGTGGGTCGGCGGCAGTCCCGGGGAGCTGGCGGCGATCGAACCGCTGCTGGATGCCACCGAGCGCCTGGTGGTGGCCACCGGGGTGATCAACATGTGGCGGACCCCGGCCGACGAGGCGGCCACCTGGTTCCACCGGCTCGAGGAGCTGCACCCGAGCCGGTTCCTGCTCGGCGTGGGCATCGGGCACAGGGAGGCGACCGCCGAGTACCGCAGCCCGTACGCCACCATGACCGCCTACCTGGACCGTCTGGACGCCGACGGTGTGCCCACCGGTCGGCGGGTGCTCGCGGCGCTGGGCCCGCGCGTGCTGGGACTGGCGGCCGAGCGTGCCGCCGGTGCCCACCCGTACCTGGTGCCACCGGCGCACACGACGACCGCCCGCACTGTGCTGGGCGCCGGGGCGCTGCTGGCCCCGGAGCAGAAGGTGCTGCTGCACGCCGACCCAACCGCCGCCCGGGCGACGGCCCGGGAGGCGCTCGGCCGGTACCTGGCGATGTCGAACTACCGGAAGAGCCTGCAGCGCGTCGGCTTCACCGAGGCCGATCTGGCTGACGGCGGCAGCGACGCCCTGGTCGATGCCCTCGTGGCCCACGGTGAACCGCCGGTGGTGGCCGCCGGGCTCGCCGAGCACCTGGACGCCGGCGCCGACCACGTGGCGATCCACTTCCTCGACGACGACCCGCTCGCCGCCGCCCGCACCCTGGCCGAGGCGCTCAGCCTGCACTGACCCGCAGTCCACCTCTCGTGTGGACGATTGCTGGGGTCATGACACCAGCAGGTTTCCGCGCGAGGTGAGGGTTCGGCGGGCTTGAGGGTTCGGCGGGCTTGAGGGATCGGGTGGCTTCGT
>CAZMDO010000632.1:0-1692 GCA_964564445.1 uncultured Ruaniaceae bacterium
GCCGTGGTGGCCGCGATCGAGGCGTGCACCGGGACCACGCTCGCCGCGAACGTCGGCAAGCCCGACCCGGCGATGGTCCGTGCCGCCCTGGCCGGGCTGGAGGTGGACCTGAGCCGGGCGGTGATGATCGGCGACCGGCTCGGCACCGACATCGCGATGGCCACCGCCGCCGGGATGGCGAGCGCACTGGTGCTGACCGGCGACTCCACCGCCGCCGAGGCGAAGGACCTGCCGGCCGCACAGCAACCGACCTACCTGCTGGACCGCATCGACCACCTGCTACCCCCGGAGCTGCCCTGATGCCCGCCACCCCGTCGTCCGAGAGCCCGCTGCAGGCCGCGCTGGCCGACGCCACCGACACCCGCGTGATCGTCACCGGCACCGATGTGCTCGGGCAGACCGGTGCGGTGTTCACCGAGGTGTTCGCCGCCGGCAGCCCCGCCCAGCTGGTCGCCGACGAGAACACCTGGGCGGTGGCCGGGGAGCAGGTGCGCGCCTCGCTGCAGCAGGCCGGGGTCGAGCTCGCCGAGCCGCTGGTGCTGCCTGCGGTGCCCACCGTCTACGCCGGCTACGAGAACGTCGAGCGGGCGCGCGAGCACCTCCGCACCCGCGACGGGGTGGCCGTGGTGGTCGGCTCGGGCACCCTGAACGACCTGGTGAAGCTGGCCTCGGCGGAGCTGGAGCGGCCCTACCTGGTGGTCGCCACCGCGGCGTCGATGGACGGGTACGCCGCCTACGGTGCCTCGATCACCGTGGACGGGTTCAAGATCACCCGGTACTGCCCGGCCCCGGTCGCCGTGGTGGCCGACCACCGGGTGCTCGCGGCCGCACCGGGCCGGCTGACTGCCACCGGGGTGGGCGACCTGATCGAGAAGGTCCCGGCCGGCGCCGACTGGATCCTGGCCGACGCGCTCGGCGTGGAGCCGATCACCGACCGGGTCTGGCAGCTGGTGCAGGGTCCGCTGCGTGCCTCGATCGCCGACCCGGACGCGCTCGCCGCCGGAGAGGTGGCCGCGATCAGCCGGCTCGCCGACGGCCTGCTGATGTCCGGTCTGGCGATGCAGGCGAACCAGTCCTCCCGACCCGCCTCCGGTGCCGGCCACCAGTTCTCCCACCTGTGGGAGATGGAGGGCCTGGGGCTCGACTGGGAGCCGCCGCTCTCGCACGGGATGAAGGTGGGCCTGGGCACCATCTCCCTGTGTGCGCTGTATGAGGTGCTGCTGCGCCGGGACCTGTCCGCGCTGGACGTGGAGGCGGCGGTGGCGGCCTGGCCCAGCTGGGAGCAGACCGAGGCCGGTGTGCGCGGCGCCGACCTGCCGGCGGCGGTCACCGAGGCTGCGGTGGCGCAGGTCCGGGAGAAGTACGTGGGCGCCGAGGCGCTGCGGGCCCGGCTGCAGGCTCTGGTGGAGCGGTGGCCGGTGCTCGCCGAGCGGCTGCGGGCCCAGCTGCTGCCCGCGGCGGACATCGAGCACCGGCTGCAGGTGGTCGGCGCGGTCACCCACCCGGCGCAGATCGGGGTGGACCTGGACCGGTTCCGCTCTACCTACACCCGCGCCCGGTTGATCCGCTCCCGGTACACGCTGCTGGACGTGCTCGCCGAGGCGAACCTGCTGGAGGAGTGCGTGGCGGAGCTGTTCGCCCCCGGCGGCTTCTGGGCCGAGCGCCCCTGGCCCTGACCGCTCCGCCGCCCGC
>CAZMDO010000633.1:0-1690 GCA_964564445.1 uncultured Ruaniaceae bacterium
TCGAACCATCCGTCACCGGTGTCGATCGCCGTCTCACTCACCCTCTTGTTCTACCCTCTGTGAGCCGCCGATGGCGAACCGTACCGGCGCACCCTGGGTACTCGGGGGTACCGAGCTGCCCCGACAGCCGGAGCGGCGGGCGACCGTAGTGGTCACCCGCCGCCCCTGGTCGCGCCGGTCATCCGTGCCCGTGCCCGCCGCCGTGGCCCCCGCCGTGCCCGGGCCGCCCGGTGGTGAAGTCGAAGGCCCACTCCGTGGTGGCACCCTCGGCCAGCTCCCAGCCGTCCACCGCCTGCGCGGTCACCGTGACCTCGCGGTCGCGGTGGGCGCGGTAGCTGCCGGGGGCCACGACCTCACCGTCCACCAGGTACTGCACCCCCTGGCTCTCCGGGATGGTGTACCGGTCCTGGCCACGCCCGGGCCGGTCGGTGAACTCCGGCTCCGCCGGGGTCACCGGGTAGTGCAGGCCGAAGCCGAGCGGGTAGAGGATGCCGGAGCCGTCCGCCGTGGGCACGTCCACCGGCAGCGCGCCGGTCGGGTTGATGTCCCCGGCGACCGCGGCCACCGCTCCGTGGAAGTTCGGCTCGAACCAGCCGTAGATGTTCAGCACCGCATCCGCCTCGGGCAGCACTGCTGCGTCGTAGGGGTTGCGGGTGGCCACCACGACCACCGGGGTACCGGTGGCGGCCAGGGCAGCGACCATCTCCTGCTGGGCGGCGTTCGCGTTCCGGGAGGCGAAGATGACCACGTCATGCTCGGCTGCCTCGGCCACCGCCCGCTCCCGGTAGGCCTCCGAGGGCGACGAGCCGTTCTCGTAGTCCTCGGTCACCTGGAAGCCACGCTCGATGAGCATCGGGCCCATCCGCTCCGGCCAGGCCGAGCCGACCCCGACCATCAGCACCGAGTCGTCGGCCGGGTCTAGCGGCAGCACGTCGCCCTCGTTGCGCACCATGGTCACCGCCCGTTCGCCGATCTCGGCCGCGGTGGCCAGGTGCGCATCGGTACCGACCGTGTCCATCACCGCATCCGTGGGCACCATCGGGTCGCCGTCCCACACCCCACGGTCGGCCTTCCACTGCAGGATCCGGGTGACCGATTCCTCCAGGCGCTCGCGGGTGATGTCCCCGGCCGCGATGGCCTCGTGCACACCTGCGAACGCCGCGTCCACGTCGGGGGAGTTGAGCAGGATGTCCGAGCCGGCCTGGATGGCAAGGGCGGCGATGTCGCCGTCGTCCAGCGGGTGCCCAGGGATCTGCTTGAGCGCGTCCATGTCGAGGGCGTCGGTGGTGATCAGGCCGTCGAAGCCGAGCTCCTCGCGGAGCAGCCCGGTGAGCACCGCGTGGGAGAGCGTGCCCGGCATCTCCGGGTCGATGGCCTCCACGATGATGTGCGCGGTCATGATCATGTCGATGCCCGCCTCGATCGCCGCCCGGAACGGGATCAGGTGCTCCTCCAGCGTCTCCCGGTCGTACCGGACGATCGGCAGACCGGTGTGTGAGTCGGTCTCGGTGTCACCGTGGCCGGGGAAGTGCTTGGCGGTGGCGGCGATGCCCTCCGACTGCATCCCCTGCAGCTGGGCCACACCCAGCGCGGCGACCGCGGCAGGGTCCGCACCCATCGAGCGCACCCCGATCACCGGGTTGTCCGGGTTCGTGTTCACGTCCAGCACCGGCGCGAAGTCCACGTTCAC
>CAZMDO010000634.1:0-1688 GCA_964564445.1 uncultured Ruaniaceae bacterium
AGCCTCGATCCACCGATGGGGTGATTGCTGCGGGTCGGTGTGGGAGCGCGAGAATGCCCTTCTGATCTGGGAAAATGCGACTTGTCTAAGGTCCGCATCACCCGCTCAAGAAGGGCATCTCGTAGATGCAACTCTCTCACACGCTGGCAGCGACGTCGGTGAGGTTCGATGAACCCAACCTCGTGTCGTCGGCGGGTCTGGTCCCGCTGATGGCCCTGGCGCAGAAGGCAGGCCTGCGCGCTCTGGGTGATGAGCACCTGAGTGTGCCCACCGACAAGGGCTCCAACGCTGGGCTGAAGCTGGCCAGCTTGGTCGCGGGGATGGCCGCCGGCGCGGACAGCATTGATGACATGGCCCTGCTGCGCCACGGAGCGATGGGCAAGGTCTTCGACCGCCCCTATGCCCCCTCGACCTTGGGGTCCTTCCTGCGGAAGTTCACCTTCGGACACGTCCGCCAGGCAGATGCGGTCGCTTCCCGGTTCCTGCTGAACCTGGCCGAGGACACCGATCTCCTCGGTCATGACCAGGACAGTGGCACGGTGATGGTCGATATCGATGACACCATCGTCGAGGTCCACGGGTATGCCAAGCAGGGCGCGTCCTTCGGCTACTCCGGCGTCCGTGGTCTCAACGCACTGCTGGGAACTGTCTCGGCCGAAGGCCCTGGCGGGTTCGCACCTATCATCGCTGCCCAACGACTGCGCAAGGGCTCTGTCGGTTCCCCGCGCGGAGCCGCCCGCCTGGCCGCCGATGCCCTCGCCCTGGTCCGGCGCTCCCGCATGGCCGGGCGGGGCGTGCTGGTGCGCGCCGATTCTGCGTTCTACTCCCACACCCTGGTCACCACGGTGCTCAAGGCCGGGGCGAATGTCTCGATCACCGCGCGAATGGACCCGGCGGTCAAACGCGCCATCGCCACGATCAGCGAGCAAGCATGGACACCGATCAAGTACACCGACGCGATCTACGACCAGCAGGCCGGTCAGTGGGTCTCGCGGGCCGAGGTGGCCGAGATCCCCTTCACCGCCTTCACCTCCAAGAAGAAGACCGAACGCGTTCCGGGCCGGTTGGTGGTGCGCCGGATCCCGGAGCTGAACCCGAAGAAGGCTCACGGGCAGGCCACGCTGTTCGACACCTGGCGGTTCCACGCATTGTTCACCACCGCCCCCGCCAACCAGCGCGACACTGTCACCGCCGACCAGGTCCACCGCCGCCACGCGATCATCGAGAACGTCAACGCCGACCTGAAAGCCTCCGCCCTGGCACACATGCCCTCCGGGAAGTTCACTGCGAATGCTGCCTGGCTCGTGGCCGCCGTCATGGCATTCAACCTCACCCGCACCGCCGCCACCGCGACCACAACACCGTCCCTGGCCCGGGCGACCAGCCAGGCGATCCGCCGCAAGCTCATCAACATCCCCGCCCGGATCGCGACCTCAGCGCGTCGGATCACTCTGCACCTACCGACCCCCTGGCCCTGGCAGACCGCCTGGACCGCCCTATTCGACCGGGTCAGCGACCCACCACCCCTCACCGCGACCTGACCACCCAAGCAGCCAACACTGCACGACCCAGGACCAAGTGGAACACCCCGGACAGCGAGGCCCGGCACACCACCACGCCCTCAACGCATCACCACGTCACGACCCCGATCACACGACCGACACCAGACCGATCGGTGGATCGAGGCT
>CAZMDO010000635.1:0-1686 GCA_964564445.1 uncultured Ruaniaceae bacterium
CCTGCGGGTCGGTGGTGCCGGAGCGGATCGCCGACATCGTGCGCGGGATCGCCGCCGCCTGCCAGGTGGCCGGCACCGCACTGGTCGGCGGGGAGACTGCGGAGCACCCCGGCCTGCTCGGCCCGGACGAGTACGACGTCGCCGGGGCCGCCACCGGGGTGGTCGAGGCCGACGACCTGCTCGGCCCGGACCGGGTGCGCGCGGGGGACGTGCTGGTGGCGCTCGGCTCCACCGGGCTGCACTCCAACGGCTACTCGCTGGTGCGCCGGGTGATCGAGGTCGCCGGCTGGCAGCTGGACCGGCAGGTGGACGAGCTCGGCCGCACCCTGGGGGCAGAGCTGCTCGAACCCACCCGGGTGTACGCCGCGGACTGCCTGGCGCTGGCCCGCGACGAGCGCGCCGGCGTGCACGCGTTCACGCACGTGACCGGTGGCGGGCTGGCGGCCAACCTGGCCCGGGTGCTGCCCGCCGGGCTGGTGGCGGACGTCCGGTGCGACTCCTGGGTGGTGCCGCCGGTGTTCGACCTGGTCCGCCGCCTCGGTTCGGTGCCCTGGGCCGACCTGCAGCACACGCTCAACCTCGGCGTCGGCATGGTGGCCGTGGTGGCCCCGGACGGGCTGGAGACCACCCTGTCCGCCTGCGCCGAGCGTGGTCTGCCCGCCTGGGAGCTCGGCGTGGTCCGGGCCGCGGGTGAGGTGCCGGAGGGGGAGGCCCCGGTGGTCACCGGTACGAAGGGTGTGCAAGGCGGTGCGGTGCGTCTGCTCGGGCAGTACCGCACCCGCTGAGCCGGCGACGGCGCAGCCCGTCCGCCCGGGTCGCGGTCACCGTGGTGCCCCGGCCAGGTGGCGCGCACGACGGCGCAGCGCACCTGGGCAGCGCGCCGTCACGGCGCGCTGCGCTCGAGCAGCGCGACCGGCGGTGACCTGCCCGGCCACGGCGACCTCCGCCGTCACGCGCGTGGGCAGCATGCACCGAGGTGAGCACTCAGACCAGGCTGACCTCCGCCGTCGGCAACGGCCGGGGCGTGGGGATGGCCGGGAGAACGTGCAGCGCTGGGCTCAACGCCGACGGGACGACGAAGAGTGCCAGTCGTCCTCGTCCTCCGCGGGCGGGATGTCGTACCGGTCCGCGAGGTCGGTCTGGGTCGATGAGGACAGCTCGCGCTCGAGCGCGTGGTAGTCCGTCTCGGGGCTGTAGTACTTCAGCTTCCGAGCGACCTTGGTCTGCTTTGCCTTCTGACGGCCGCGCCCCATGGCGTGACCCCCTCCACCTTCGGTGCCGGCGCCACATCGTCCGAGGACGTAGCGACACCGGGAATTGGTCATTTGTCGTGAGACAACCGTACCGCGAAGCACCCGCAAAGGGCGAACCCGCAGGGTGCGAGGGGCAGGATGTCCGCTGTTCTCCATCTCAACAAACGAGACGGCTCACTTCTTCCTGCGGACGATCACTGTCCCGGCGACGATGGCCGTCGCGGCGACGGCGCCGAGGATGCCGAGGGCCTTCGGGTCCTTGGCCTTCACGTCGTCGACGAACGACTTCCCCTGCGCTGAGGCGCTGGAGAACTTCGCCCGGGCCTGGTTGCGGATCTCCTCGACCTGGCGGCGCGGGTCCACCCGGCCGGAGAGCTCGTCCACAGTGCGGGTGAGCTCCTCGCGGGTGCGCTGCAGGTCGGCCTCGATCTCG
>CAZMDO010000636.1:0-1679 GCA_964564445.1 uncultured Ruaniaceae bacterium
ACCGCGAGGCCCGCCGGCGCGCGGCGAAGCAGGCGAAGAAGCGCGGCTGACGACCCGCGGTCGGCGGCGGTGCAGGCGCGGGTCAGGCGATCTGCACGGCGGTGGTGCGCCAGTGTCCGCGGTGCTCCTCGATCCGCACCGCCGCAGCTCGCACCCGCCGGTCGTCGACGAGCACCACGGCGGCCTCCCAGATGCCGGGGGCGATCCGGCAGGGACGCACCCGGCGGACCCGCACGGTGTGCCCGCACGGCGGATGGGTGCGCGCCCGGGCCGCAAGCTTGGCGCGCTGGCTGAGCGCGGCGAACACCTCCGGATCCAGCCACCGGTGCAGCTGGGCGACCGGACGGGTGCCGCGCAGGCTCTCCACACAGGCGCGGGCGACGGTGCCGGCCCAGGTCTGCGGGTCCGGGAGCGAGCGGGCACGACCGTTGGACCACACCAGGCGGGGCCGGGGGCCGCTGCCGTCCTCGTCATCGGTCGAGGTGGCGGCCGCGGCGAACACGACCGGATCCCAGCCCGGTGGTGGTGTGACCGGTCGCGGGTGGGGCCGTGCCGGGGCGTGCTGACCGGCGCCGGTGGACGGGGCGCTCGCCGGGGCGGCTGCGGTGAGGACGGACATGGTGGGTGCTCCTTCTGCTGGGTTGGGAGACAACGTGTTCGGTCAGTCAGGCTCGGACAACGGGGTGCCCGGAAGGATGAGATCCGGATCGCTGCCGATCACCGGGGCGTTCGCCGCGTACCAGCGGGGCCAGGCGGCAGCGATCTCGGCATCGTCAGCATCCGGGCCGAGGTGGGCAGCAGCGATCGCCCACAGGGTGTCGCCCGGTTGCACGATGTACCGGTCGTCGCCCGGGTCGCCGGTGCCGGTACTCGTGCCGGTACCGGCGCCAGTGCCGGTGCTGGGCCCGGACCCGGTGGCCCCGGACCCGGTGGCCCCGGACCCGGCTGGCAGCTCGGCCGGCTCGGCCGCCTCGGCCGGCTCGGCCGGTCGCGGTGAGATCGACGGCGCGGAGGGGGTCGGGGGAGGGGTCGGCGTGGGAGCGGGCGGGGTGGCCTCGCCGGCGCCGCTTGCGCCCTCGTCGGCCGCGGCGGCCCAGGTGAGGTCCTCGGCGATGCCCGGTTCCCCGGCCGGGTCCGGAGCGTCCGCGTGCGCCGGGGTGAGCGCCAGCCCGGCCGCCAGGGCAGCGCCCGCGCCGGCTCCGACCAGCCGGGCCACCCCGGGGGCACCATGTCGGCGCAGGATCGCCTCCCCGGCCCGCCAGGTCGCCCCGCACAGCTGAACCAGCGCGCACGCCGCTGCGACCAGGGCGCTGAGCGCGTACCAGGCGGCGACCAGCGCGCCGATCCCGGTGAGCACGCCGACGATCAGGTCCTCCACGCGGGCGGGGCCGGCGGCCGTGCTCCACCGGGTCAGTGGCAGCAGCACACGTCCGCTGGTGTGTGCCAGCAGCGTGCTCAGGAACGCCGTGCCGCCGCTGGCGAGAAGTCCGGCTGCAACGCCACGGGCCGCCTGGCCCGCGCGCGACCTGGTACGGGCCGCTCGCTCTCGATCGCTGGTACAGATACTCATCATTAGATATCAGTTCGTGTCGGTTCATCACATTGAGTGGGTCTATGTGTACTCTTCGGGGCTGGCCGCGTCCACCCCCTGACCGAAAGTTGTGGACGGACCCTGGAGC
>CAZMDO010000637.1:0-1663 GCA_964564445.1 uncultured Ruaniaceae bacterium
GCCTGGCGCTACCGGTGGCTGCGGGGCGGGCTGCTGACCGTGATCGGCCTGCTGTACACGATCCCCTCGTTGGCGCTGTTCGTGCTGCTGCCCCCGGTGATCGGGATCAGCGTGCTGGCCGACGCCAACCTGGTGATCGCACTGAGCATCTACGCGGTGGCGCTGATGACCCGGTTCGCCGCCGACGCCTTCGCCGCGGTGGACCCGGTGGTGCGCCGCTCCGCAGTGGCGATCGGCTACTCCGCCTGGCGGCGGTTCTGGGTGGTGGACCTGCCGCTGGCCGGTCCGGCGCTGCTCGCCGGGCTGCGGGTGGTGACGGTCAGCACGGTGAGCCTGGTGACCGTCGGCATCCTGGTGGGCATCGACTCCCTCGGCCTGCTGTTCACCGACGGGCTGCAGCGCGGCATCATCGCCGAGATCGCGACCGGGATCGTGATGACCGTGCTGATCGCGCTGGTGCTGGACCTGGTGCTGGCTCTGGCCGGCTGGTTGCTGATGCCCTGGGCCCGGCGGCCCCCTCGCCGACGGCGGCGCTCCCCGTGGCGTTCCACCCTCACCTCGGCCCGGGGTGCTTCCAGAGCGGAGGTGGCGGGATGAACCTGTTCCGGGAGGCGCTCGCCTGGCTGCTGGCACCGGAGCAGCGGGCCGGCTCCGACGCCGTGCTCGCCCGGCTGGGTGAGCACCTGCTGTACACCGCGATCGCCGTGGTGATCTCGGCGATCATCGCGATCCCGATCGGGTACTGGATCGGGCACACCGGCCGCGGCAAGCAGGTCGCGGTCGCCTTCTCCGGGGCTGCGCGGGCACTGCCGTCGCTGGGCCTGCTGACTATCCTCACCCTGCTCGTCGGGGTGGGTGACGCGGTGCTGGCCGCGACGGTGGTGTTCGTGGTGCTCGGCGTGCCGGCGGTGCTGGCCGGCGCCTACGCCGGGATCGAGTCGGTGGATCCGGACGTGGTGGACGCCGCCCGCGCGATGGGCATGACCGAGTGGCAGATCCTGCTGCGGGTGGAGGCCCCGATCGGGCTGGGTCTCCTGCTCGGCGGTCTGCGCAGCGCCACCCTGCAGATCGTGGCCACCGCCGTGCTGGCCGCCTACGTGGGCCTGGGCGGGCTGGGCATCTACATCATCCGCGGCATCGCGATCCGGGCGTACGAGCAGATGCTCGGCGGCGCCCTGGTGATCGTGGTGCTCGCGCTCGCCCTGGACGGCCTGTTCGCCCTCGCCACCTGGCTCATCACCCGCTCCCGGCGCACCCCGGCGGGTGCCACCGACCTCGGTGGTCCCGGCCCGGAGGTCACCGCCGGCGCCCCGGACCCGTCCTCGCAGTCCCCTGCTGTTGCAACGGAAGGATCACCATGACCACACGATCACGCACCTGGCGCCGCACCCTGCCCGGGGCCGTCGCGGCCGGTGCCGCCCTCGCCCTGGTGGCCGCGTGCGGGTCCGGTGACCCGCTCGCCGACCCGGACGAGACCACCACCGAGGCTGCCTCCGGCGGCGCGCAGACCATCGTGGTGGGCTCGCAGGCCTACTACTCCAACGAGATCATCGCCGAGGCCTACGCCCAGGTGCTGGAGAACGCCGGCTACACCGTGCAGCGACAGTTCCAGATCGGGCAGCGGGACGCCTACCTGCAGGCGATGGAGGGCGGCGAGGTGCAG
>CAZMDO010000638.1:0-1659 GCA_964564445.1 uncultured Ruaniaceae bacterium
CTCGTGCTCATCGGCATCGTCTGGTTGGTCCGAAGGAGGCTGGTCTTCCATGAAGAAGACTGATCGACGGCGTTCGGTCGCCTTGCGCAGAGTACCGAACTACCTGCTGCTCAGCGTGATCTCGTTCCTGTTCATCGGCCCCATCCTGTGGATGCTCAGCGGGTCGTTGAAGTCGATCAGCGAGATCCTGCGCTATCCGCCGACGATCCTGCCGGAGGTCTTCCGGTGGAGCAACTACGTGGAGGTCTTCACGCTGCAGCCCTTCGGGCGACAGCTCCTCAACTCGGTCGTGGTGATGGTGCTGGTGTGCGCCCTGACGCTGCTGGTGGCGATCCCTGCCGGCTACGCCCTCGGCCGGGTGCGCCCGGTGGGGGCGGCGGCGATCTTCGTGGTGCTGCTCAGCGGCATCTTCATCCCGCCGGAGGCGGTCATCGTGCCGCTCTTCGAGCAGGCGGCACAGCTGGGCTGGATCGACACCTACATCCCGCTGGTGCTGTTCACCGCACTGCTGTCCACGGCGCCGGTGGCCATGTTCATCCTGCGCCAGGCCTTCGTGACGCTCCCGGCGGAGTTCGAGGAAGCAGCGACCCTCGACGGCGCGAGCCGGGCACGGACGATGGTGCAGATCTTCCTGCCCCTGGTGCGGCCGGCGATCGCCTCGGCCGTGGTGTTCACCGCGTGGTTCAGCTGGAACCAGTTCCTCGAACCGCTGGTGTACCTGCGCTCGCAGACGAACTTGACCGTGCCGGTGGCCCTCACCCTGTTCGAGGACCCGCTGGCCGGGCCCCGCTGGAACGTGCAGATGGCGGCCACGACGCTGTCGGTGCTACCCGTGCTGATCGTGTTCCTGATCGCCCAACGCCACGTGGTCTCGGGCCTCACCGCCGGTGGCCTGAAGTCCTAGCGAGACGAGAATGGGAGGAAGCCAGTGCCCGCGGAATACTCCGGCCCCCTGCGGCTGAACTACCTGCAGTACACCGTGACCTCGGACCGGCAGATGTTCGAGACGGTGATCAGGGTGCTCGAACCTGACGACACCGATGCCGCGCTGCCCCGGCGCATCGTGTTCGTGCTGCCCTCGTGCCCCGAGCTCAGCCATCGCTCTGGGGACGGGCTCGACGAGATCCTGCGCAACGACCTGCACAACAGGTACGGCATGGTGGCCGTGGCGCCGACCTACTCGGACTGGCCGTGGATGACCGACCTGCCGGATCAGCAGATGTTCCAGCAGGTGCTGTACTTCATCGAGGACGTCGTGCCGTTCATCGACGGGCTCTACCCCGGTGCCTCCCGGCTGCTGATCGGCCACAGCAAGGCGGGCTCGGCCGCCCTGCAGCTGTTGCTGCGGTACCCGGAGCTGTTCACCGCTGCGGCCGCCCACGACGCGCCGGTCATGAAGGAGCAGCCCGACCAGTGGGAGATGCCCTACTTCTGGCCGAACGCGGAGCACTTCCGAGACTTCGCCATCCCGCACCTCCTCCGGACGCGGGGCCAGCTCCTCGGCCCCACCCCGCGGATCGGCCTGTACGGGTACGCCAACTTCGGCAAGAACCCGCCGGCCTGGTCCTACGACCACCTGACCGCAGCCCATGAGCTCCTGGACGAGCTCGGAATTCCGCATGTCTATGACAACGACACCAAGCACGAGCACCGGTGGGA
>CAZMDO010000639.1:0-1657 GCA_964564445.1 uncultured Ruaniaceae bacterium
GTGGTGCCGGCGGTGCTGCCCCGCCCGCCGGTGAACTCCCCGCGCACGTCCCAGTACTCGGCGGCGCGGAAGGCCATCCGCTCCCGTTCCCGCTCCACCACCATCCGGGTGGCCACGGACTGCACCCGTCCGGCGCTCAGCCCCTGCCGGACCTTGCGCCAGAGCACCGGGGAGACCTCGTAGCCGTACAGCCGGTCCAGCAGCCGGCGGGTCTCCTGGGCGTCCACCAGCCGGGTGTCCAGGTCCCGGGTGGAGGTCAGTGCCCGCTCGATCGCCTCCCGGGTGATCTCGTGGAAGACCATCCGCTTGACCGGCACCTTCGGCTTGAGCACCTCGAGCAGGTGCCAGGCGATGGCCTCCCCCTCGCGGTCCTCGTCGGTGGCCAGGTAGAGCTCGTCGGCCTCCTTGAGGAGCTTCTTCAGCTCCGCGACCTTCTTCTTCTTGTCCGCGTCCACCACGTAGTAGGGGTCGAAGCCGTTGTGCACGTCGATCGCGAACTTCTTGTACGGCCCCTTCTTCATCTCGGCGGGCAGCTCGGAAGGCTGCGCCAGGTCCCGGATGTGGCCCACGCTCGCTTCGACCTCGAACCCGGTCCCCAGGTAGCCGGCGATGGTGCGCGCCTTGGCCGGGGACTCGACGATCACCAGCTTGCGGGCAGTGCTCACGCGAACCTTCCTTCTCCACGACTACGTGCCGGACCGGCACGTGGGGGCGCTCCGTGCGGCGACCTCCTGCCGCTGAACTTCCGTCCCGGTGCGCATGGTAACCCGGAGCGGGAAACCGTACCTGTGCACCTCGGGGACCTCTGGGGAGCACCCCACACCCTACGCCGTCACCTGCACGGCTCTACACCAGCGCAAGCGGTGCGGGCTGCCCGCACCGGTGACCTCCGCCGTCGAGCGCTACCTGCGGCGGACCGGCTCTGGGCGGATCCACAGCATCACCGCACGCACCAGGAAGTACCAGGCGCCCACCACGGCGAGGGCCGAGAGCACGTCCGAGGGCCGGTGCCAGCCGTCCACCAGGGTGCCCCAGCCGCACAGCAGCGGGTAGAGCCCGCCGACCAGCAGCACCACCGCGCGCCAGCGCCGGGGCGTGACCAGCACGAGCACCGCGACCAGGGTGGCCGCAGCGGTGGTGTGCCCGGAGGGGAAGGAGTTGGACAGGGCGTAGGTCACGCCCAGGTTCGGCCGGTCCAGCAGCAGGTGCTTGAGCACCTGGGTGGCCAGGTTCGCACCGGCCATCAGGAACACCGCACCGACCGCCTCCCGGGCCCGGCGGCGGAGCAGCGCCACCACCACCGCCATCAGCAGCGCGCCGAGCAGCAGCAGGGGGCTGAGCTCGGTGAGGAAGAACGTGCCCACCTTGCTGAGCAGGCCCTCGTGCCCTTTCACCGCCCGCGCGAACGCCTCGTCCCACGCCTGCCCAGCAGTGGTGGCGACGAACACCCGGTGCAGCGCCAGCACCAGGGCCGCGCACACCACGGCAGCGGACAACCGGCCCAGGACCGGTGGCCACCAGGTGCGGTGGTCAGGGTCCGGGGGTGCGGCGTTCGACCGGGTCGGCAGCACAGTGGTCATTCCTCACGGTAACCCGGGAGGTGCAGGAATCCGTCAAGCACCAGGCCGCGAATGTCAGCAATCACACTCTGCAGCAC
>CAZMDO010000640.1:0-1655 GCA_964564445.1 uncultured Ruaniaceae bacterium
GTGGTGGACACCGACACGCTGCAGTTCACGTCCGACCCCAGCTACGTGGGCCCGGCGACCCTGACCTTCGAGGTCACCGACGCCCAGGACATCAACGCCGACGACATCCTCACCTCCGTGCTCACCCTGGACATCGAGGTGTACTCGGAGGAGAACAAGCCGCCACGGATGCGCAACGGGTCCCTGTCCGCCGAAGTGGGCGGCGAGGCCGTGACCCTGGACCTGGCGCGTCTGGCCGAGGACCCCGACGGGCAGTCCACCGACCTGCAGTACGCCATCGTCGAGCAGGCGCCCGGGTTCACTGCCTCCCTGGAGGACTACATCCTCACCGTGCAGGCGGCCAACGACACCGCCACCGGCAGCGTGGTCGACCTGCCGATCACGGTCACCGACGGCGAGTCCGACCCGGTCAGCGCCGTGGTGGAGCTGACTGCCACCGCCAGCAACCGGCCGCTGATCAGCACCAACCCGGACGACGCCGGCGAGGTCTACCAGGGCCGGAGCACCAGCGTGGACGTGCTCGCGAACGACTCCAACCCGTTCCCGGACGAGCCGCGGGAGATCACCGGCGTGGAGATCTCCCAGGGCGAGGGCACGGCCACCGTGGACGGCAACCAGATCACCTTCACCCCGGACGAGGAGTTCGTCGGCCGGATGACGCTGGTCTACACCGTCGTCGACGTGACCGGCGACCCCAACCGCACTGTGCAGGGGCAGGTGACCGCCGCGGTGCTCGGCGCCCCGGAGCCGCCCACCATCCCGCTGGTGGAGCAGGTGGGCAACCGGCAGGTGGCGCTGAGCTGGACCGCACCGGACGACAACGGGTCAGCGATCACCGGCTACACCGTGGAGTACAACGGCGGCAGCCAGGAGTGTCCGTCCACCACCTGCACGATCACCGGGCTGACCAACGGCACCACGTACACGTTCACCGCGGTGGCGCACAACGACGTGGGCACCTCCGACCCGAGCGCGGCCTCGGCGGAGGCCACCCCGGACATGCGGCCGGAGGCACCGGCACCGCCCACGGTGCAGTTCGGTGACGGTGAGCTCACCCTGGACTGGAACGTGCCGGTGAACGAAGGCACGCCGATCACCTCCTACGACGTGCAGATCAACCCGGCCACCGGGCGCAGCCAGCAATCCGTCAACGGCACCGAGATGACCTGGACCGGGCTGACCAACGGGCAGAACTACACCTTCCGGGTGCGCGCCATCAACGACGCGCCGGACCCAGGCCTGTGGAGCGAGTGGTCCGTGCCCGAGCACCCGTCCGGCCCGCCGGCACAGCCCGCGGCGCCGCAGACCACCCGGATCGACGACGCCGACGGTGGCCGCCTGATGGTCCAGTGGAACGCCCCGAACGCCAACGGGGACCCGATCTCCTCCTACGAGCTGCGGATGTACCAGGACGGGACCCTGGCCCAGACCTTCACCCCAGGTGGGAGCGCGACCTCTCGCGAGGTGCAGGTAGCGAACGCGCACAACTACGAGTTCGCCCTGGTGGCGATCAACCGGTCCGGCCCGTCCGAGATGTCCCGGCGGTCGGCGGAGGTCCGCTCGTTCGGCAAGCCTGGCCAGGTCGGGAACGTCTTGGTGGAACCCACGGGTGCGGACAACACCGCCACGGTCACGCACGGCACGCCGTCGAACAA
>CAZMDO010000641.1:0-1655 GCA_964564445.1 uncultured Ruaniaceae bacterium
CCGGCCGCGGCACGAACACCCCCGGACCCACGGACAGCTCCAGGTAGCGGAACGGTGCCCGACCGGTGATGTGCTGCACCGGTTCCCGCAACCGGCGCCGCTCCACCAAGGCGGCGTAGCAGGTGACGAACTCCGGGCCGGGCTCGGGCGGGTTGACCAGGTCGAGCCGGTCGGTGCCCAGGGCGTGGGCCGCCAGCAACCGGGCGTCCACGGCAGGTGAGGGCACGCCCGCCCCGGTGAGCACCGCCGTCGCCGCCTGGACGAGCTCACGCAGGCTGGCCCTCCGCACGCCGGCCGCCGGTGCCCCGGCCTCGGTGCCCGGCAGCCCGGTGCCCGGCAGCCGGCTGCCCGGGTCAGTCACTGGCCCCCGCCAGCCGCTCGGCCTCGTCCATCTCGATCGCCGAGGCGATCACCGGGCCGAGGTCACCGTCGAGCACGTGGTCCAGGTTGTAGGCCTTGTACCCGGTGCGGTGGTCGGCGATCCGGTTCTCCGGGAAGTTGTAGGTGCGGATCCGTTCGCTGCGGTCGACCGTGCGCACCTGGGAGCGGCGCAGCTCGGCGGCCTCCGCAGCGGCGGCCTCCTGCTGGGCGGCGAGCAGCCGGGCGCGCAGCACCCGCATCGCCTGCTCCCGGTTCTGCAGCTGGGACTTCTCGTTCTGCATCGAGACCACGATGCCGGTGGGCAGGTGGGTGATCCGGACCGCGGAGTCGGTGGTGTTCACGCTCTGCCCACCGGGACCGGAGGAGCGGTAGACGTCGATGCGCAGGTCGCCGGCCTCGATCTCCACCTCGCCGGGGTCGTCCACCTCGGGGAACACCAGCACACCGACGGCGGAGGTGTGGATCCGGCCCTGGGACTCGGTCACCGGCACCCGTTGCACCCGGTGCACGCCGCCCTCGTACTTCAGGTGCGCCCACACCCCCTCGGCCGGGTCGGTGGTACGGGACTTGATCGCGATCGAGATGTCCTTGACCCCGCCCAGGTCGGAGGCGGTCGCGTCGAGCACCTGCGCGCTCCAGCCCTGCCGTTCGGCGTACCGCTGGTACATCCGGACCAGGTCGGCGGCGAACAGGGCGGACTCCTCACCGCCCTCACCGGCCTTGACCTGCAGGATCACGTCCCGGCCATCATCGGGGTCCCGCGGCACGAGCACCTCGTGCAGGTGGGCGGCGGCGGCCTCGGCGGCCTGCTGCAGCGGCTCCACCTCGGCGGCGAACGCGGGGTCGTCGGCGGCTAGCTCCACCGCCGCCTGGGCGTCCTCGACCGCTGCCTGCCAGGCCCGGTAGGCGGTCACGATCCGGCCGAGCTCGGCATACCGCCGGCCGAGCGTGCGGGCGCGGCCCTGGTCGGCGTGCACCCCCGGATCCGCCAGCGCGGTCTCGACCTCCTGGTACTCGGCCAGCAGCGGCTCCACCGCCGCGAACTCCTCCGTCATGCCCACTCCCTGCCGCCTGTCGTCCACTCCGATCGGCCGACCCGCCGGCCGGCCTGCTGCAACCCGGGTGGCCGAGCTAGTCGCGGTCGGCCGAGGGCCGGCTCGGGGTGGTCTTCTGCACGGTGAGCAGGAACTCGGCGTTGGAGGAGGTGGCACGCAGCTTCGACTGCAGCAGCTCGATCGCCTGCTGCTGGTCCAGCGAGCTCATCAGCCGGCGCA
>CAZMDO010000642.1:0-1654 GCA_964564445.1 uncultured Ruaniaceae bacterium
CCTCGGAGATGAGCGGGTAGTCCGTGCCCAAGCCGTCGCTGGTGCGGCCCTTGGCACTGCGTACCGCCTCGACCCACGGCTCGAGCTCGGGGTGCTCCTGCAGCAGCTGCTCCTGCCCCTCCTCGGTCGGCGGGATGTAGTAGGCGAACGTGGTGGCCGTCTCGACAAACCCTTCCGGGGTGGTCATGCATTCGACGATCTGGCGGGTCACGTCGTAGCGCGCGGTGTCGGACTGCACCGGAGCGACGATGAACTCGCCGCCCGTCGGTGCGGGCGCCACACCGCCATCGCGAGCGGGCAGCTGGATGATCCCGGTCTCGAAGTCTGCCTCAGCAGCGCTGTTCACCTGCCACGTCCCGTTCTCAGCGAAGCCGAAGTCGCCGGTGAGGAACTCCTCCCAGGTGGTGTTCTGCGAGTTGGTGATCACCGAGTTCGGCGCGTAGCCGTCGTTCAGCCAGCCTGTCCACAGCTCCAGCGCTGCCACTGCCTCGGGTGAGGACAGGTCGCGCAGGTCCGCACCGGCACCCCAGAACCACGGGAGGAACTGGAAGGTGCCCTCCTCGGTACCGATAGCGGCGAAAGTGATGCCCTTGTGTCCGGCGTCCGTGATCTTCTGCAGCGCTGCGGTCAGCGAGTCCCAGTCCGTGACGGACGCGGGGTCGACACCGGCATCCTCGAGCACGTCGGCGTTGTAGTAGAGCGACAGGGTGTTCGCGCCGATCGGGATGCCATAGGCCTCACCGTCGACCACACCGGCCGCCAGCAGGTTCTCGTCGATCGAGGAGGTGTCCAGCCCGAACTCGTCGACGGTGGTCAGCATGCCTGTCTCGGCCAGGGTGGACACGGCCGGATTGTCGATGAGGATGACATCGGGTGCGGTCCCCTCCTGGGCCGCGAGCAGCGCCTGGTTGGTCAGCGCAGTCGTGTCGTAGGCAGTGCGCTCGATGGTGACCCCGGCCGCGTCGCCGCACGCTTGGACGCGACCTTCCCAGTCCGACGAGGCGTCGTGCTGCGGGTAGGGATCCCACCAGGTGTAGGTACCTCCGGCGGCAGAACCTTCCTCTGCGCTCTCTCCGCCCGAGCAGGCGCCGAGTACAGCCATGCTGACCGCGGCAAGTGCCGCCGTCGCCACGTAGGCGCCGGTTCGGTGCTTGTTGTGTTGCATCTGTTCCTCCTTGAACGGTGGTCACCGATGGGGCGAGTGAGTGGTGACCTTCTGACAGTTCGACCATCTGCCGCCCGAGCGTCGAACCGGTTCGCTCGACGTGACGGCAAGAGCCCGAGGATGGACGGGTCGGGTATCAGACCTCCGGTGGGGTCGCGGTGCTACCGCGGTCGACCAGTTCGGGCGAGACGAACCGCACGACGTGCGGCTCATCGGCTCCCACCTGCCCCTCGATCCGCCGTACGAGCTCGCGCACGGCCATCCGACCCAGGCGGTCGGGAGCACTCTCGATCGAGGAGTAGGGCAGGGAGAACGTGCGGGCGAACTCGTCGGAGTATCGCCCGATCACAGACAGATCAGCGGGCGCGGTGGCGCCACGCTCGTGCAGGACCGTGGGCAGGGCGGCGGCGGCCGCCTCGTTGTTGATGAGCAGCCCGGTCACGCTCGGGTGAGCATCGAGCAGCGCGTTCAGCTCACGGCCGACCTCCG
>CAZMDO010000643.1:0-1654 GCA_964564445.1 uncultured Ruaniaceae bacterium
ACAACCGTGGGATGAACGTATACAGCGACCGGCGCGCCAGCCCCAAGCGGGCATGGAAGCGCGGGTCGAAGAACGAGCTTGTCTGCCAGAGCTGCGCCGTGGTGCCCAACGCCGGACACGACGGGCGAGAGAACCTCGTCATGGTCGCCATGCAGGAGTTCATCGAGGGCACCGAGCCGGCCGAGTGCGAGCAGTGCGGTGTGCCCCTGCTGCTGCGACCCTCGGCGCGACGTAAGCACGTCACCTGCTCCCCGGCCTGCCGAGCGCGCCTGTACAAGGACCGGACCAGCACTCCCCGACCCGTAACACGCTGCGAGGGATGCGGCCAGGACATGCACGGCCGCTCGGATCGGCGTTACTGCTCCCCGGCCTGCCGCCAACGCGCCTACCGACGCCGGAACCGACTCGTCCAACTCGGGTTGACACCAGAGGATGCCGCCCGCGCCGATCTGTTCTCGGCTCTCAGCAACGACCAATTCGAGCAAGTCCTAGAACAGGCACGCCAGGATGACGACGTGAGCGCCGAACACGTCGCAACCCTCGCTCGGGCAGTGTTCCGACACCCGTAACAGACCTCCCCCGCGCGTGCGGGGGCAGGGGAGGTGGTAAGCGACTTACCACCTTGGGCCGCGCTCAGCGTCGCCGCCCGTCTCCACCGTGCACGAGCGCATCGTGAATGCGTTGAAGCTCCGCTCCGGCGAACGGGGGCAGCTCGCCACCGCAGCGGGTGCAGACAACGGCGTCACGCTCAGTGATGAAGCCGCCAGCCTGCCGCTGGGTCCGATCGGTGAGCACCTCGGCAGCAGCACGTGCCGCACGGCGGGCGCTAGTCATGCCACCCACCTCCGCCTGGCATTCTCGGCCCTCGTCACCTGTTCGAGATGGGCAGGATTTACGCATGCGCGAATGCGGCAAAGGTGGTCAAGTTCCATACCCACTTCGATCTGTCCGCGGAGGGAGGTGTAGGCATACCGATGAGCGAGCCAATGCTGGCCATATGCTCCACCCACAACGAACTTTCCATAGCCGCTCGCATTCTTTCCGGCCAACCACAACCAGCACCCATCCGGGGCGGTCTTCTCGACCTTCGACCAGAACCGATCCTGATCCATTTCCGGCGTGGGCTCGCGGAGCGTGGTCATCGGGTTTCCGTGAGCCCGCCAGCGCTTGTAGTGCTTCTGGCACCAACCGCGCGCATAGCGAACCTGGCCGCAGTTATCGATTGTGCACACCGAGCCGCTCACACGATCACCCAACCGAGCGCAGCCATCGCCCGCGGCGTGAGCCCCAGAGCATCGGCCGCGTGCCGGGCCTCGGCGGCGGTCCACGCGCTCCCCTCACCAGCCAGCAACATCTGCTCATACGTCACCAGCAGCGCCACGGTCCCGGTCACCGAGTCGTCCCAATGCGTGGCCTGCGGAGACTGCCACAGCTCACGCCACCGGGCACGCTCCACCTTCGACCAGGCGCGGCCCGCTGGGAGCTTCGGAATGGGCAGGTCGCAGCCCTCTGCGGGCAGCTCGGTATACCCGATTCCGGGCCTGTTTCGGCCGTTTTGCGCACGGAAAGCGCGCGAATTGGGCTTCGTGAGGTTCTTCTGAGGCGGCATTTTCGTTGATCTCCTGTCGTTTCGATGGTGTGCGTTGACGTTTTC
>CAZMDO010000644.1:0-1651 GCA_964564445.1 uncultured Ruaniaceae bacterium
CGATGAACAGCTCGGAGCGCTCCACGTCGTCGGTGCGGCAGTCGGCGAGCTTGGCGGGCAGGGTGGAGGTCTCCAGCGCGTTCTTGCGGCGGGAGATCTCCTTGTGCGTGCGGGCAGCGATGCGGGCCCGCATCTCCCCCACCACCTTGTCCAGCACGGCGGCGGCCTGGGTCTTCTCCTGCCGCTTGCTGGAGGTGAGCAGCGTGGTCAGCTCGGACTCCACCACCTTGTTCACGATGGCGCGCACCGGTGCGGTGCCGAGCACCTCCTTGGTCTGCCCCTCGAACTGCGGCTCGGGAAGACGTACGGCCACCACGGCGGTCAGTCCCGCCAGCACGTCGTCCTTCTCGATCTTCTCCTTGCCGTTCTTGGCGATCTTCAGCCGGCGGGAGTTGGCGTCCACCTGCTTGCGCACGCTCTTCACCAGGCCCTGCTCGAACCCGGACAGGTGGGTGCCGCCCTTGGGGGTGGCGATGATGTTGACGAAGCTGCGTACCTCGGTGTCGTAGCCGATGCCCCAGCGCAGTGCCACCTCGACCTCGCAGGTGCGCTCCACCTCGACCGGGCGCAGGTGCCCCTTGCTGTCCAGCTGCTGCACGGTCTCGGTGAAGGTGCCCGAGCCCTGCAGCCGCCAGGTGTCGGTGACCGAACCGTCGGCGGCGAGGAAGTCGGCGAAGTCCACCAGACCGCCGTCGTGGCGGAACACCTCCTCCACCGGGCCGTCCTCACCGGGGGTGCCGGGCAGGCCGCGCTCGTCCCGGACCGACAGCTGCAGCCCGGGCACCAGGAAGGAGGTCTGCCGGGCCCGGGTGATCAGCTCGTCGTAGGAGAAGGCAGCGGTCTGCGGGAAGATCTGCCGGTCCGCCCAGTAGCGCACCCGGGTGCCGGTCACCCCGCGCTTGGCCTTGCCGACCACCGCCAGCTCGGAGCGTTTCGTGAACGGGGTGAACGGGGCGTCCGGGGAGGCGCCGGCGGAGTCGTCGAACTCCCCCGGCTCGCCACGGTGGAAGCTCATCCCGTAGGTCTTCCCGCCACGGTCCACCTGCACGTCCAGCCGCGCGGAGAGGGCGTTCACCACCGACGCACCCACCCCGTGCAGGCCGCCGGAGGCCGCGTAGGAGCCGCCGCCGAACTTGCCGCCGGCATGCAGCTTGGTGAACACGACCTCCACCCCGCTCAGGCCCACGTTGCTGACCGTGTCCACCGGGATGCCGCGGCCGTTGTCGCGCACCTCCACGGACTCGTCCGGGTGCAGGATGATCTCGATCGCATCGCCGTGGCCTTCGAGCGCCTCGTCCACGGAGTTGTCGATGATCTCCCACAGGCAGTGCATCAGCCCTCGGGAGTCGGTGGACCCGATGTACATCCCGGGTCGCTTCCGCACGGCTTCCAGGCCCTCGAGCACGGACAGGTGCCGGGCGGTGTAGCTGCTTTCGGTGGTGGTCTTCGACACCCCTCCACTCTATGCGCGCCGGCCCCGGCATCCGCGGAACGCCATACCTTCGCCCACATTCCCTCCCGCCGGCCCGATGGCGGACCGGGGCCGAGTTTCCGCAGTGAGCGAACTCACCGGCTTCAATGGACGCAAACCGGGTGCGCGGTGGTTATATGGCGATGTGAGTACCTTGACTGCCGAGAACGCGGCACCCGA
>CAZMDO010000645.1:0-1649 GCA_964564445.1 uncultured Ruaniaceae bacterium
GCTGCCGTCGTCCCCGGTACCCGTGTAGATGCGCATGCCCCCAGCATGGCGCAGCCCACCCGGCGGCGCGCCCCCGCGGGCATTTCACTCGACCAGCCGTGACAACGTGTGGAGGGATATGGGGCTCTTCACAGTTGAGGGTGTAGTGGGTGGTGCCGGGTTGGTCGGCGCGTCGGTGCCTGGGTAGGGGTCGAGGTCTCCCGAAGATGGAAGTTCTCACGCTCCCCATCTGGAAGACCTCGACGTGTCTGACGCTACCTTCACCACCCCTGACCTGACCACGTTCGCTCGGCTGGACGAGCTCGGCCTGGAAGTCATCGGCCAGCACCTGGAGCCAGATCGGGCGATGCTGGCCTGCCGAGTGGTCGAACCAGATCAGTGGTGCCGGCGCTGTGGTTGCGAGGGCACCCCGCGGGACACAGTGGTGCGCCAGCTGGCGCATGAGCCGCTGGGGTGGCGTCCCACGACACTCATGGTCAGGGTGCGCCGGTACCGGTGCACGGGGTGTGGGCGTGTGTGGCGTCAGGACACCACGGCAGCGGCCGAACCACGGGCCAAGCTTTCCCGCGCCGGTCTGCGGTGGGCGTTGGAGGCGATCGTGTGCCAGCACCTGAGCGTAGCTCGGGTCGCCGAGGGTCTGGGGGTCTCGTGGAACACCGCCAACGATGCGGTCCTGGCCGAGGGCCAGCGTGTCCTGATCGACGATCCACACCGCTTCGACGGGGTCGCAGTGATCGGGGTCGATGAGCACGTATGGCGCCACACCCGCCGCGGGGACAAGTACGTGACCGTCATCATCGACCTCACCCCGATCCGCGCCGGCACCGGCCCAGCGCGGTTGCTGGACATGGTCGAAGGGCGCTCCAAGCAGGCGTTCAAGACCTGGCTCGCCGAACGAGATACCTCCTGGCGCCACGGCATCGAGCTAGAGGCGATGGACGGCTTCACCGGCATCAAGACCGCCACCACACAAGAACTACCCGAAGCGGTAGCGGTCCTAGATCCGTTTCACGTCGTCCGCCTGGCCGGCGATGCCCTCGATGACTGCCGCCGCCGGGTCCAGCAGGACACCTGCGGACACCGGGGCCGAACGGGTGACCCGCTGTATGCCGCCCGCCGGACGCTGGACGACGGCGCCGACCTGCTCACCACCAAGCAGCAGGCCCGCCTGGAGGGACTGTTCTCCACCGACGCCCACGTCGAGGTCGAGGCAACCTGGGGCATCTACCAGCGCATGATCGCCGCCTACCGAGATCCCGACAAGTCCCGAGGCCGCACCGCGATGCGCGCAGTGATCGACTCCCTGGCCCACGGCGTGCCCATCGCACTGACCGAGCTCCACAAGCTCGGACGCACCCTGGGCCGGCGCGCCACCGACATCCTGGCCTACTTCGAGCGCCCCGGCACCAGCAACGGCCCCACCGAAGCCATCAACGGCCGGATCGAGCACCTCCGAGGATCGGCACTCGGCTTCCGGAACCTGACGAACTACATCGCGAGATCACTCCTGGAAACCGGCGGCTTCAGACCCCGACTACACCCTGGAATGTGAAGAGCCCGTTATGATATTTACGTCATCAGAGCATGGTCACAGTTCTCAACGTCGAGAAATAGGAGACAGTTATGGAGCGATCGTACGCCGCAAGGTC
>CAZMDO010000646.1:0-1639 GCA_964564445.1 uncultured Ruaniaceae bacterium
CCACCTGCGCGATGGTGCGGGTGACGTGCCTGCGCACGGAGGCTTCGCCGTCGGCGGGACCCGAGGCGACCAGGGTGACCGCGGTGAGCACGGTGGCGTGCCAGGTGCGGAAGTCCTTCGCGCTGACCTCCGGGCCGAGCAGTACTGGCGCCGCCCGGCCGCGTCGGTGCCGACGGCCTGGATGTGCCCACTCTCCTCGGGGCAGATCCACACCTCGGTCCACGCCGGCGGGATGGTCAGCTGCCGGCACCGGGCCACGTGCGCGGCGGTGCGCAGCCGGCGCCCGCGGGTGTCCAGGTAGACGAACCCGCGGCCGGCGCGGTGGCGACCCCAGCCGGGTGAGGCCGGATCGGAGCGCCGCACGGCGGGCCCACCGGCCGAACCGGTATACGATCCCGCCGAAGATCCCGACGCCGACCCGGACCAGCTCGAGCGCGTCGCGGAGACGCCTTCCCAGGCCGAGGGCGAGGACGAGCACCGGGCCGAGGACTATCCTCCGGGAAACTGACCGGGCTTGCGGGCCGGCCATGGGCCGGGGGTGATCGGGTCCTCCACCAGCTCACCGAACCCAGTGCGGTTCACACTGAGGCTCACCACTAGGGTCTTATGCGACAGGTCTAGCATGAGCCGAGAGGAGCAAACGGTGGATCTCAGCCGCGCGGCGCATAATGTGGGCCTGGCTGTCGGGGTCTTGTGCATGTGCTACGGCGTTCTGAATCTGCTGATCTTGAGGTCGTTCATGGCGTCGATCGTCCCTTCTGCTCAGGGACGTGAAGTGCCTGAGGCGCTGAATATCGTCGTTGGTGTGGCAGCGGTGGTCGTGCTGGTGGCGATCGCGCCGGGGACGCTGGCCAAAATGACGTCGAAGCTGCCGGAGCGGTTGCCCACGCTCAGCTCGAAAGTGGTGGAGACCGTGTTCCTGCTCCTAGCCGTGGCGGCTGTGATTCGTGGTGTGCTGAGGATTCCGACAGTGGTGTCAAAGGGTTTCCCTGTCATGGCAGTGGTGACCGAGGTGTGGTTCGTGACGGTCGGCGTGCTCGGCACAGTCTTGTGGGTCATCTTGCAAGGTTGCCGCTACCAGCTCAGACGGCATAAGACCCACGGCGAGGAACTTCCTTGGGACCCGAGCTTGGACGCACCTATGTCGGTCAAGGAATTCATTCGCCGCCGTTATGGGAAGGAATAGCCCGGACACTGACGGGATGCTCCGGTTGGGATCAGAGCCCGGGCCAGGGAACCTGAGGCTTCCGCCGGGCCAGCCTCGCGCAGCGGCGCCCCACACACCACCGGTCGCGTTCCCGAGCTCGAATCGCGGCCAGCCGGACAAGTAGAGCAGATCGCTTCTCCGGTGAGTAGGGGGAGGTCGCACGGCCGGCGCCCTCCCCCGACGAACCGAGGGTCCAGGGCCCGAGAGGGCTGTCCCGGACGCTGGGACCGGTGGGAGGGTTCTCCGGTTGCGACCCCGTACCAGCCGACAGACGATGGGCCAATGACCCCACCGCAGGCCACCGTCGTGGAGCGGCCCGAAGATCACGGCCTCCGGTGGATCGACTCCCGCCACGGGCACGCCCGGGTTCTCACCCTCTCCGGGAGTCTCGATGAGGCAGGGGCTGCCCGGCTGCTCGCGCACCTCCATGCC
>CAZMDO010000647.1:0-1639 GCA_964564445.1 uncultured Ruaniaceae bacterium
GCCGCCGGGTGGCACGGGCGCCGCCGGGCCTACGACCGTACAGCGGGTGTTGGGCCCGGTTGCGCCGCCGACGACCAGTAGTGTGGGCGGCGTGAGTAGCGAAGCCTCCGACACCCGCACCGACCGTGACTTCCCCGTCCCGGCCCCGCTGAGCGGTCACGGGCCGGCGCGCATCATCGCCATGTGCAACCAGAAGGGCGGGGTGGGCAAGACCACCACCACGATCAACCTCGGCGCCGCGCTGGCCGAGTACGGCCGCAAGGTGCTGATCGTGGACTTCGACCCGCAGGGCGCCGCCTCCGCTGGGCTGGGCGTGGCCGCGCACGAGCTGGACGACACCATCTACACCGAGCTGATGGCCGCCGAACCGGACGTGCACCGGGTGATCCACCCCACCTCCGTACCCGGCCTGGACCTGATCCCGGCGAACATCGACCTGTCCGCCGCGGAGGTGCAGCTGGTCGGCGAGGTGGCCCGGGAGCAGGCACTGGCCCGGGTGCTGCGCCCGATCACCGACGACTACGACGCGATCCTCATCGACTGCCAGCCCTCCCTGGGCCTGCTCACCATCAACGCTCTCACCGCCGCGCACGGGGTGATCGTCCCGCTGGAGACCGAGTTCTTCGCCCTGCGCGGGGTGGCCCTGCTGGTGGAGACCATCGACAAGGTGCGCTCCCGGCTGAACCCGAAGCTGCACACCGACGGCATCCTGGCCACCATGGTGGACGTGCGCACCCTGCACTCCCGCGAGGTGCTCGCCCGGGTGCGGGACCACTTCGGTGACGTGGTCTTCGACACCGTGATCACCCGGTCGGTGAAGTTCCCGGACGCCTCGGTGGCCACCGAGCCGATCACCACGTTCGCGCCGAACCACCAGGGCGCCTACCACTACCGCAAGCTGGCCCGCGAGCTCATCTACCGTGGCGACGTCGCCTGACCAGCCACTCCCAGCGGGGCCGGTGACGGCGGAGCCTCGCCCGGTCTTCGAGGTCCGGCTGGAGAACTTCACCGGCCCGTTCGACCTGCTGCTCTCCCTGATCGCCAAGCACAAGCTTGACGTGACCGAGGTGGCGCTGGCGGTGGTCACCGACGACTTCATCGCCCACATCCGCGGCCAGGAGGCCTGGGACCTGTCCCAGGCGAGCGAGTTCCTGGTGATCGCAGCCACCCTGCTGGACCTCAAGGCCGCCCGGCTGCTGCCGCGGGCGGACGTGGAGGACGCCGAGGACCTGGAGCTGCTGGAGGCCCGGGACCTGCTGTTCGCGCGGCTGCTGCAGTACCGGGCGTTCAAGCAGGCCGCCGCCGACCTGGACGCCGCCTGGCAGCGGGCCGGCCGGTCCTTCCCACGGCAGGTCGCGCTGGAGCCGCGGCTGGCCGCGCTGCTGCCCGAGCTGGTGGTGCAGATCGGCCCCGAGGAGCTCGCCCAGCTCGCCGCCACCGCGCTCACGCCGAGGCCCGAGCCGGCCGGGGTGGACGTCTCGCACCTGCACGCCCCGGTGGTCAGCGTCCGCGAGCAGGCCGCGCACATCGCCGGCCGGTTACGCCGGCTGCGCCGTGCCTCGTTCCGCGCGCTCACCGACGATGCCGGCTCCACCGCCGTGGTGGTGGCCCGGTTCCTCGCCCTGCTGGAGCTGTTCCG
>CAZMDO010000648.1:0-1637 GCA_964564445.1 uncultured Ruaniaceae bacterium
CCAGCAGGCACAGCAGCAGCGACCAGACCACCCGGTGCGCGGTGATCTCCCACGGCCCGGCCGGGGCCAGCAGCGGGAAGTACAGCGGCAGCATCCCCCACCACAGGTAGCCGCCGAACCCGGCGGCCAGGCCGCGGCGGTCGAGCTCGCCGTCGGCGGCGGATGGGGGAGCGGGGAGGGTCACGAGCCGTGAATCTACCCGGCGACTGTTCGCGATGAGAGACGGGCACCTGCCGGATGGGACTGCGGTAAGGCCACCCTTAGACTGGGGCGTGGACCTGGGCGCACCCTGGCGCCCACCGAACTCATCGAAAGAGGCATCCCATCACCGTGCCTACCACGACTCCGCTCCGTGTCGCCGTCGTGGGTGCCGGCCCCGCCGGGATCTACGCTGCCGACATCCTGTCCAAGACCGACCTGGACGTGCAGATCGACCTGCTGGAACGACTGCCGGCACCCTACGGGCTGGTGCGCTACGGCGTGGCGCCGGACCACCCGCGGATCAAGGGCATCATCAACGCCCTGTACAAGGTGCTGCAGAAGGGCACCGTACGGTTCATCGGGAACGTGGACTACGGCACCGACCTGACCATGGCGGACCTGCGGCACTACTACGACGCGGTCATCTTCGCCACCGGCGCGATCCGGGACGCGGACCTGAACATCCCCGGCATCGACCTGGACGGCAGCTACGGCGCCGCCGACTTCGTCTCCTGGTACGACGGTCACCCGGACGTGGCCCGCACCTGGCCGCTGCAGGCCCGCCAGATCGCGGTGCTCGGCGTGGGCAACGTGGCGCTGGACGTGGCCCGGATCCTGGCCAAGCACGTGGACGACCTGATGGTCACCGAGATCCCGGAGAACGTGGCTGAGGGGCTGCGGTCCAGCCCGGTCACCGATGTGCACATCTTCGGTCGCCGCGGCCCGGCGCAGGTGAAGTTCACCCCGCTGGAGCTACGCGAGCTCGGGCACGTGCCGGACGTGGACATCGTGGTCTACCCGGAGGACTTCGACTTCGACGAGGGCTCGGAGGAGGCGATCCGCTCCTCCAACCAGACCAAGCAGGTGGTCAAGACCCTCACCGACTGGACCCTGCGGGAGGAGAGCGAGCGTACCGCCTCCCGGCGCATCCACCTGCACTTCCTGCACCGCCCGGCGGAGATCCTCGGCGCCGACGGCCAGGTCGCCGGGCTGCGCACCGAACGTACCGAGCTCACCGGGGACGGGTCGGTGCGCGGCACCGGCGTCTTCGAGGAGTTCGACGTGCAGGCCGTCTACCGTGCGGTCGGCTACTTCGGCTCCCCGCTGCCGGACCTGCCGTTCGACCCGGTCGCCGGGGTGATCCCGAACGACGGCGGCCGGGTGACCGGCGCCGACGGCGAGCACGTCGAGGGGCTGTACGCCACCGGCTGGATCAAGCGCGGTCCGGTGGGCCTGATCGGGCACACCAAGTCCGACGCGTCGGAGACCGTGCGCAACCTGGTGGCCGACCTGGCCGAGGCGAGCGAGCAGGGCCGGGTGAGTGCCGCCGTCGAGCGTGATCCGCAGGCCGTGCTGGACCACCTGCACACCGACGGTGTGCCGTTCACCACCTGGCACGGCTGGGAGCTGCTGGACGCCTACGAGCGCTCCCTCGG
>CAZMDO010000649.1:0-1634 GCA_964564445.1 uncultured Ruaniaceae bacterium
CTGCTCCGGCTCGCTCGGAGCGGGCTCCTGGCTCTGCTGCTGCTGGGCGTCGTCCGCAGCGGGGGAGGAGTCCTCCTCGCCACCGCCCTCGCCCGACCCGATGACGACCAGGTCGGCACCGACCTCGACGGTCTCGTCCTCGTCCACCAGGATCTTCTCGACCACACCGGCCACCGGGGAGGGCACCTCGGTGTCCACCTTGTCGGTGGAGACCTCGAGCAACGGCTCGTCGACCTCCACCGAGTCGCCCACGGCCTTCAGCCAGCGCGTCACGGTGCCCTCGGTGACACTCTCGCCAAGGGCGGGCATTTTCACGGATTCGGACATGACCGCAGTTTCTCCTTCTCGGTGTTTCAGTTGTGGGAGTGCAAGGGTGCACCGGCCAAGGCCAGCGCGGCCTCACCCAGTGATTCGTTCTGTGTCGGGTGTGCGTGGACGAGCGGTGCGACGTCCTGAGGGTAAGCCTCCCAGTTCACCAGCATCTGCGCTTCTCCGATCTGTTCGCCCATCCTGGCACCCAGCAGGTGAACTCCTACGATCGGACCGCCACGCCGGCGGACCATCTTCACCATCCCCGTGGTGCCGAGGATCTGGCTCTTGCCGTTGCCGGCAAGGGACTGCTCCACGGTATCGACCTCATCGCCGTACCGCTCGCGGGCGGCCGGTTCGGTGAGCCCGACCGAGGCCACCTGCGGGTCGCAGTAGGTCACCCGGGGGATGTTCTCCTCGGCCACCGGCACCGGGTCCAGCCCGGCGATCCGCTCCGCCACGGCGATACCGTGCCCGAAGCCGCGGTGGGCCAGCTGCAGACCGCGGACCACGTCACCGACGGCGTACACGCCCGCAACCGTGGTCTCCAGCCGGTCGTCGGTGCGCACGAAACCGGCGTCGTCCAGCTCGATGCCGGCCTCCGCCAGGCCCAGGTCGGCGGTCACCGGTCCGCGTCCGACCGCGACCAGCAGCACGTCCGCCGCCAGGGTCGTGCCGTCGGCGAGCACCAGGTGGGCGGCGTCGTCGTCCTCGTGCGCGGCCTGCACGCGCGCGCCGGTACGGGCGGTGATGCCCCGCTTCTTCAGCGCCCGCTGCAGGTTCTTGCTGATCGCCGGGTCCTCCCCGGGCAGCAGCCGGTCGAGGGCCTCCACGATCGTCACCTCGGCGCCCAGGGAGGCCCAGATGGAGGCGAACTCCACCCCGATCACCCCGCCGCCGAGCACCAGCGCCCGGGCGGGCACCTGCTCCAGACGCAAGGCCTGGTCAGAGGAGATGATGCGCGGACCCAGCGTGACGCCGTCGAGCGTGCGGACCTTCGAACCGGTGGCGAGCACCACGTGCCGGCCCCGGACCAGCCGAGTCCCACCGGTGGTGCCCCGCACGGCCACGGTGTCGGCGGCGACCAGGTGCCCGTGACCGGGTACCCAGTCCACCTCCGCGGCCGAGATCAGACCCTGCAGCCCCTTGTACAGCCGCTCGACCACCGACCGTTGGTAAGCGAGCAGACCAGGCCCGTCCACGCCGTCGAACGTGGCGCGCACGCCCACCCGGGCGGACTCGCGGGCCTCGTCGGCCACCTCGGCGGCGTGCAGCAGCGCCTTGGTGGGGATGCAGCCGCGGTGCAGGCAGGTGCCGCCGAGCTC
>CAZMDO010000650.1:0-1633 GCA_964564445.1 uncultured Ruaniaceae bacterium
GGCGGACGATGCCCTCGTCGGTGGCGCAGAAGTAGTGGTCGCCGGCGGCGGTGGCCCGCCGGCACTGGCTCACGCTGATGTCGCCGGAGGCGGGCTCGATGAGCGCCGCACCCGGGGTGGACCAGAGCAGCACCCGACCCTCGTCCAGGTCCCGCCACCGGGGGCGTTCCATCATCAGCTCGGTGTCGCTCTGTCCGTCCACATCGCCCTGGAGGAAGGTGGTGAACAGCACCTTGGCGCCGGGGACGTCGGCCAGGTCCACCTGCCAGCGCTGCTCACCGTCGGGGGCGAGCAGGGTGACCATCGTGTGCGGCGCCGCCGGGGCGAGGTCGCCGACCACCAGCAGCCCCTCGGCGGCCAGGTGCACCAGCCGGACCGACTCCACCCCGGGGGCCTGCCACCGGTGCGCCTCGCCGGTGGTGACGTCCACGACCAGACCCGACCATCCGCCGTCGTGGACCAGGCAACCCACCAGGCCGGCGACCACCTCGTCCCCGCACACCCCGCCCGGGGCGGCGTGCCGCCAGCGCACCTGGCCGGTGGCGGGGTCTATGCCCACGATCTGCTCCGGGGTGGACGTGCCGGCCTCGGTGAGCACCGCCCACACCTCCTCACCGGCGATCACCACCGGACCGGTGAACGCACCGTCGGGGGAGGTGTTGAACTCCGTGACGTCGTCGGCGCCGGCGGCCTCGGCGGGCGTGAGCAGCCAGTCCTCGGCCAGGACCGGTGTCGGTTCCTCGGTCGGGGCCGGCGCGGGCGAGGACCGGTCCTGGCCGTCCTGCAGGACCCCGTTCACGATCATGGCGACCACCACGAGCGCGACGAGCACGAGCAGCACCCGCTGACCGGTGGACAGCCTTCGGCGGGGAGGTGGGGTGTACCGGTAGGAGGTCGCCGGGGCAGCTCGGCCGGCGGAGCGTTCCGAGCCGGTCCACGTGCTCTCCGGGCTGTCGTCGGTCGGGGTGTAGTACGGCGACGGCGGACGGTCGCCGTGCCCGCGCCGGTTCGGCTGCCTCACTCCCAGGCGGCGAGGTAGTCGTCCACCGCCGCCACCAGCTCGCTGCGCCGCCGCTCGCTGATCCAGGACACCTCGAAGGAGTTCCGCGCGATCTGAGCCAGCTCTGCCGGCGACAGGTCCGCCTGCTCGGCAAGGGCTGCGTAGTTGTCCCCGACGTAGCCGCGGAAGTAGGCCGGGTCGTCGGAGTTGACAGTGATCTTCGCGCCCCGGCGGAGCAGGTCGACGATCTCGGTGGCCTTCATCTCGGCGGTGACGAAGGAGTTGGAGATCGGGCAGGTGGTGAAGCCGATGCCGCGCTCGATCGCCAGGTCCACCAGCGCCGGGTCCTCCACGATGTTCGTGCCGTGGTCGATCCGGTCCACCTCGATCTGGGTGAGCACGGTGCGGATGTTCTCGATGGAGGCTTCCTGGTCGATGTCGCAGTGCATGGTGAGCAGGAAGCCCTCGGCGCGGGCCCGGGCGAACACCTCGGCGAACTTCTCCGGCGGGTTGCCGCGCTCGTCGGAGTCCAGGCCGATACCCACGATCCAGTCCCGGTAGGGCAGCGCCTCCATCAGCGTGGCCATCGCGTACTCGGCGGAGAAGTCCCGCAGCATGCACAGGATCAGCTCG
>CAZMDO010000651.1:0-1631 GCA_964564445.1 uncultured Ruaniaceae bacterium
TTCGCCGAGCTGAGCGCGGACAGCATCCGGGACAAGATCAAGACCATCCTGCAGATGGCGGTGGTGCTCACCTACGGGGCGAGCATGCCGGTGATCAAGATGGGCCGGATGGCCGGCCAGTACGCCAAGCCGCGCAGCTCGGACACCGAGACCCGGGACGGGCAGACCTTGCCGGCCTACCGCGGCGACATCATCAACGACTACGCGTTCACCCCTGCCTCGCGCACCCCGGACCCGCAGCGGCTGCTGGAGGCGTACCACAACTCCGCCACCACGCTGAACCTGATCCGCGCGTTCACCCAGGGCGGGTTCGCCGACCTGCGCCTGGTGCACGACTGGAACCGCGGCTTCATGGCCAACCCGGCCTACGCCGAGTACGACGCGTTCGCCGCGGAGATCGACCGCGCCATCCGGTTCATGGAGGCCGCCGGCGCCGACTTCGACGCCCTGCGCACCGTGGAGTTCTTCTCCAGCCACGAGGGCCTGCTGCTGGACTACGAGCGCCCGCTGACCCGGATCGACTCGCGCACCGGGCACCCTTACGACTGCTCGGCGCACTTCCTCTGGATCGGGGAACGCACCCGCCAGCTGGACGGCGCGCACGTGGACTTCTTCTCCCGGGTGCACAACCCGATCGGGGTGAAGCTCGGACCGACCAGCACCGTGGACGACGCCCGCAGGCTGATGGACACGCTGAACCCGGAGGGCGAGGCAGGCCGGCTGACGTTCGTCTCCCGGATGGGCGCCGGCAAGATCCGCGAGCTGCTGCCGGCCCTGGTGGAGGGGGTGAAGGCGGACGGACGCCCGGTGACCTGGGTGTGCGACCCGATGCACGGCAACGGCTTCACCTCCGACAACGGCTACAAGACGCGCCGGTTCGCCGACGTGATCGACGAGGTGCGCGGGTTCTTCGAGGTACACCGGGCCGCCGGCACGGTGCCTGGCGGGCTGCACGTGGAGCTCACCGGTTCGGACGTGACCGAGGTGCTCGGCGGTAGCGAGCAGATCGATCAGGAAGCCCTCACCCGCCGGTACGAGACCCGTGTCGACCCCCGCCTGAACCACCAGCAGTCGCTGGAGATGGCGTTCCTGGTGGCGGAGATGCTGCGAGGGTCCTGATGACCTCGGACGGGGGTCATGTCCGCCCCGCCGGTGCGCTGCCACCCGGCCAGCACTGGCAGGACGAGCCGGAGATCATGCACTACGGCCCGGTGCCACCGCTGCGCCCGGACCGGTGGACGTTCGTGGTCGGCGGGGCCACCACGGACGGGCTGGAGCACACCTTCGAGTGGGCGGACCTGGCGGCCCTGCCGCGGCAGGAGCTGGTGGCGGACATGCACTGCGCCACCCGGTGGAGCGCCGCCGGGCTGCACTGGGCCGGACCGCGGGCCACAGACGTGATCGAGCTGGCGCCACCGGGTCCGCAGGCGGTCAGCGCCCTGGTGTTCGCCGAGTACGGCTACGCCGCGAACGTGCCGCTGGGCGACCTGTCCGCGGCGACGACGCTGCTGGCCACCACGCTGGACGGGGCACCGCTGACCGCCGAGCGGGGTGCGCCGATGCGGCTGGTGATCCCGCACCTGTACACCTGGAAGGGGCCGAAGTGGGTGCGCGGCTGGAACTACCTCACC
>CAZMDO010000652.1:0-1626 GCA_964564445.1 uncultured Ruaniaceae bacterium
CCCCGGGCACACCGAGCAGCACGGCGCCGATGGTGCCGAGGATCGCCTGGGCGAAGGTCAGGCCGACGATCCGCCAGGTGCGCGGCTCGCTGAACACCTCGACCACCCCGGTCAGGTCCACCGCGCCGTCGGCGACGAACCCGCGGGCCACCAGCGCGGCGACCGGGTAGGCGAAGAAGAGCGCCAGGAACGCCAGCGGTACCGCGGCCGCCACCACCACTCCGGCTGTGGCTACCCAGCCCCCGCTCCTACCGCGCGCCCCACCGGCGAGGGTGGCCTGGATGTCGAAATTTCCCGGATTATCGACATCGAGGCCACCTTGGCGCACTCTGGCCGGCAGCGTGGCTAGCCGATCACGGTCTGCGTCCACTGCTCGATCCACTCGTCGCGGTGCGTGTTGATGTCCTCGATGCTCACCGTGAACGGGTCCTCGGCGAGCGGGGCGAAGTCGGTCCAGGACTGCGGCAGGTCGATCTGGTCGTTCACCGGGTACATGTACATGCTCTGCGGGATGTCGGCCTGCACCGCGTCGGAGAGCAGGAAGTCGACGAACGCGCGCGCACCGTCCGGGTTCTGCGCGCCGGCGAGCACCCCGGCGTACTCGACCTGCCGGAAGCAGGTGTTCAGCAGCGCGCCGGTCGGCGCCTCGGCGGCGCCCTCGGCCACCTCGAACGCGGGTGAGGTGGAGTAGGAGAGCACGATCGGCCGGTCGCCCTCGCCGGTGGAGCCGGAGAAGTCCACCGAGTAGGCGTCCGACCAGCTGTCCACCACCTTCAGCCCGTTGTCGGCGAGCTGGCGCCAGTAGTCCACCCAGCCGTCCTCACCGAAGGCACCCACGGTGGCCAGCAGGAACGCCAGCCCGGGCGAGGAGGTGGCCGGGTTGGTGACCACCAGCAGGTCGGCGTACTCGGGCTTGACCAGGTCCTCCAGGGTCTCCGGCTCGGCCAGGTCGTGGGAGGTGAACCACCCGTGGTCCACGTTCAGGCACACGTCGCCCATGTCGATCGGGGTGAGCGCACCGGTGTCACCGATCAGGTACTGCTCGGCGCTGGCAGGCAGACCAGCGGAGGTGTACGGGTCGAACACGCCCTCGGCGACCGCACGGCCGGCGAAGGAGTTGTCCACCCCGTAGGCCACGTCCCCGAGCGGGGAGTCCTGGGTCAGGATGAGCTGGTTCACCAGGGCGCCGCCGTCACCGGGGGCACTGAACTCCAGCTGGTAGCCGGTGTCCTGCTCGAAGCCGGCGATCAGGTCCTCGGAGAGGGCGAAGGAGTCGTGCGTGACCACCCGCACCACGTCCGGGTCGTCGTCGCCCTCGCCGTCGGCACCGCCCGAGCTCTCCCCCATCAGGGAGCAGCCGGTCAGGGCCAGCACGACGGCGGCGCTCACCACCGCGGTCGCGGCTCGCCCCCTGCGTGCGGTACTTCCGTGCCGGTGGTAGGTACTGCGGGTCATTCGTCCTCCTCAACGGGATGATTGAGAAGGGGTCCGTGGAGATCTTCCACGTCGAGAGGTGCTCGACTCCCTTCGCCGGTGCTAACCGGAGCAGGTTCGAGGGTCTGCGGACTGGGCCGCACTCTCAGCGCTCGGGGCGCTCCCCTGTCGTCTCCACCTCACGGTACACCG
>CAZMDO010000653.1:0-1625 GCA_964564445.1 uncultured Ruaniaceae bacterium
CCGGTGGCGTCGGTGGCGTAGCGCTGGTTGGCGTTGATCTTCAGCAGCACTCCCCCGCCGGCCGTCGGCTGGTTCGCCGGGTCGTGCCGCTCCGGGTAGTTCGGGTGCACGGCGTGGCCGCAGTCCGCGGACAGGCACCAGGAGGTGGCGTAGGCCTGCCGCTGCTGCGAGCGGGTGGCGCCCAGGGTCTCCCCGATGCGGGTGAGCACGTCGTGCAGCACCGGACCGGAGGCACCGGAGCGGGTCTGGGACCCGAGCTCCTCGTGGTCGAAGGCCGCCAGCACGCTGATGTGGTCCGACCCGCCCTCGTGCGCGGCGGCGATCATCGCGCGCGTGCCCGCGTGCACCGACAGCAGGTTGTCCATCCGCCCGGCGGCGAACAGCTCGGCTTCGCGGCCGAACCTGGCCGGCGCCTGGGTGTCGGCAGTGAGCAGGTCGTACCCGGCGATCTCGCCGGGCTCCACCCCGGCCCGGTGAGCGAGCAGACCGAGGAGGTCTCCGCCGTCACCGGCTCCCCAGACCGGCTGCAGGTGACGCTGACGGTCCAGGGTGAGACCGGCATTGACCTCCCGGTCCAGGTGGATCGCCAGCTGCGGGATGCGCAGCAGCGGGCCGGTGCGCACCAGGTGCTCGGTGCCGTCGCGCAGCACCAGCCGGCCGGCCAGCTCCAGCTCCCGGTCCAACCAGGAGTTCAGCAGCGGGCCGCCGTAGACCTCCACCCCGGCCTGCAGCCAGCCGCGGGAGCCGATGGCGGGGCGCGGCTTGAGCTTGAACCCGGGCGAGTCGGTGTGCGCGCCGAGCACGCGGAACGGGGTGGTCGGACCGGCCGAGGCGGGCTGCAGCCAGGCGATCACCGCACCGTCGCGCAGCACGTAGTACCCACCGGGTTGGGCGGGCCAGTCCTCGTGCTCGGCGAGCGGGGTGAAGCCTTCGTCGTCCAGGCGGCGGCCGACCTCCGCAGCGGCGTGGTAGGAGGAGGGCGATGCGGTGATGAACGCGGCGAGGTCGTCGATGTACTCGGCCAGGTGGGTCATGGCGCCATCCAACCACGCTGCGGGCGGCAGCTTCACGTACGGTGGTGCGGTGCCCGAACTGATCATGGCCGCCTCCGCGGCCGGTGCCTCCGGACTGGTGAGCAGCCCGCTGATCGTGGCGGCCTCGGTGCTGGTGGTGGTGATCATGCTGGTGTTCCGGCGCCTGCGCGGCCCCGACGACCCGCTCGAGCTGGTGTTCCGGGGCGCGCCGATCGGCGACGGGGAGATCCTCTCCTGCGACCTTCGTGAGGAGGACGAACAGCCCCGCGGCACGAAAGGAAAGCTGCTCTATCGGATCACCTACCGGGTGCGCACACCCGAGGGGCAGGAGTACGAGGCCTGGGAGGAGAAGTACCTGGCCCCGGCCGATGCGGCGAGCGCGTTCGGGGTGGGCACCCACCACAAGGTGGCCTACCGGCTCGGCAGCGACCAGGTGCGCGCCCGCACCCGCCGGCACGGCTGAGCGAGCCGCACCCCGCCGGCACGGCTGAGCGAGCCGCGCCCCGCCGGCACGGCTGAGCGAGCCGCACCCCGCCGGCAGGGCTGATCGGCGTCCGGGCCGACCAACGTCCCGTTAGGGTGGACGCCGTG
>CAZMDO010000654.1:0-1620 GCA_964564445.1 uncultured Ruaniaceae bacterium
GCGCACGCCGAGCTCGACTTCGGCGACGGCCGCCTGCAGCTCGGCGACGCCAACGAGGCCTACGGCCTGCTGCCCCCACCCGGCGGCGACGCGGTCACCCACTCGATCGCCTACTACTGCACCGACTGCGACGCGGTGGTGGCCCGGGCGGTGGCCGCCGGCGCCACGCTCCGCGAGGAGGTCTCCACCTTCGTCACCGGTGACCGGTACGGCTCGATCCGGGACCCGTTCGGGCTGCGCTGGTCGATCATGACCCGGGTGGAGGACGTCTCCGAGGAGGAGGCACAACGCCGGGTCGAGGCGTGGATGGCCGAGCAGGGCTGAGCCGGTCGGCTTCGGCCGCCGCGTCGGCGTTGACGGGGCAGCGGCCGACCGGGCGCCTTCGGTGCGTCACCGAATCTGGACCACCGTCTCCGACTCGCCCCAGGACCGATCGGCAGTGAGCACGGGGGCGCCCAGTCGTCGACCGAGCGCGAGGCACAGGCGATCGCCGAGGGAGAGCCCGTTGCCGCGTTGCCACAGAGTGGCTGCGCGCTCCGCGTCCGGCGGCGTGACGGGCTCGATGCGCATCCCGTAGCTGAGCAGCAGGGCACGAACGATCGCTGGGTCGCCGTCGCGGACGCGAACCTTCTGCAGCACCTCGGACCAGTTGGCAGCACCGATCACACCGTTGGGCAGTTCCTCTTCCACCCGGTCGGCTCCCCGCTCGCCCTGGATGTAGGCAAGGACCGCCGATGCGTCCAGGACGATCATGCCGCGTCGTCGCGCGTCGCCTGCTCCCGCCGCTCGGTCAGAAGCTCATCGACCAGGCTGGCACCCGCCAGCTGTGCCCGGACGAGATCCTTCACCTGGTCCCTCGTGGCCAGCACAACGCCGTGCGGCGTCTCGATGAACAACAGTGCGGTGCCCTGCTCCCAGCCCTGGCTGGCCCGTAGGCCGGCCGGAACCACGAGGCGCCCACGGTCACCCAACGATGCCCGGTATGTGGTATCCATCTCATGACGGTACCACCGCATGATCTCATGTGGGATGCGTGCGGGGACGAGGTCCTGGCCCTTCGCTACCCTCGACGATCATGACCGCGCCGCTCCCCGACCCGCCCGTGGTCGCGGTCGTCGGCCCCACCGCCACCGGCAAGTCCGACCTCGCCCTGGACCTGGCCGAGGTCCTCGGTGCCGAGATCGTCAACGCCGACGCCATGCAGCTCTACCGCGGGATGGACATCGGCACCGCCAAGGTGCCGCCCGAGCAGCGCCGCGGCATCACCCACCACCAGCTCGACGTACTCGAGGTGACCGAGGACGCCAGCGTGGCTGCGTACCAGAAGTACGCCCGTGCCGAGGTGACCGCCCTGACCAGGGCGGGCTCCGCCGTCGTGATCGTGGGGGGTTCGGGACTGTACGTGCGCGCGCTGCTGGACCGGATCGACTTCCCCGGCACCGATCCGGCTGTGCGCGCCGCCTTCGAGGCCCGCGCCGCCGAGCACGGCCCCGGCGTGCTGCACGAAGAGCTCACCCGCCGCGACCCCGAGGCGGCGGTGCGCATCGACCGCGGCAACACCCGCAGGATCGTGCGCGCCCTGGAGGTCATCGAGATCACCGGCCGGCCGTTCTCCGCGAA
>CAZMDO010000655.1:0-1617 GCA_964564445.1 uncultured Ruaniaceae bacterium
GGCCGTCGGCGTCCACCGCCCGGGCGTGGGGGTAGGCGTGGAAGAACCAGGCCGGCGGGGACACGCTCGGGGTGGCCAGGTCTACGGCGATGCCGCCGGTGTGCAGCAGGTCGAGCAGCTCGTCCAGCCAGGTGAAGTCGAAGACGCCCTCCTCGATCTCCAGCAGCGCCCAGGAGAAGATGCCCACGCTGACCAGGTTCACCCCGGCCTCGCGCATCAGCGCCACGTCCTCGGCCCAGACGGCGCGCGGCCACTGCTCCGGGTTGTAGTCACCGCCGTAGGCGATCGCACCGGGTAGGGGCCAGGTCTGGCTGGTCAATCTCACTCCGTTGAACGAGGGGCAGGAACGGTGGCGCACTGCCGCGTACGCGCTGTTGTCCGCCTACTGTGAACGTACACAGTCCCGGTTGTCAAGAGCGGGTCGGTGTTGGCGTTCGCGGGGGACTGTGCGACGCTGTGATCGTGCACAAGACGACCGACGATGCCAGGCACCGTTCGGCGTACGGTCAGGGGAGCGAGGCATAAGATCCGTGAGCATGAACGCCACGTCCGGGACCCCGGTGCAGCGGTCGGTCGCCGGCACCGGTGACGCGCCGCGGCGCCGGCCCACCATCAATGACGTCGCCGCCGCCTCCGGGGTCTCCCGAGGCACCGTGTCCCGCTACCTCAACGGCGGCAAGTGGGTCTCCCCGGACGCCCAGGAGGCGATCCAGCGGGCGATCCGGCGCACCGGGTACCGGGCGAACCAGCATGCCCGCTCGCTGGTGACCGGCCGGGCGAACGCGCTGGCGTTCCTGCTCGCCGAGCCGCAGGACCGGCTGTTCGCCGACCCCACCTACACCCCCCTGCTGCGCGGTGCGGCCGAGGCGCTCACCAAGCGGCAGATGACGCTGAACCTGCTGGTCGCCTCCACCCCGGAGGAGCGGGAGAACGTGGTGGCGTACATGTCCGGCGGGCACGTGGACGGGGCGATGCTGATCTCCTCGCACGAGAACGACCCGCTGGTAGACCTGCTGCTGGCGAACGGGATCCCGGTGGTCTCCTGCGGGCTGCCGCTGGGCCGCACCGATGCGGTGGCCTCGGTCTCGGTGGACGAGGCCGGCGGGGCGCGGACCATGGTGGCGCACCTGCGCTCACGCGGGCGGCGCCGGATCGCGATGATCACCGGCCCGCTGGACCAGCCGGGTGGGCGGTACCGGCTGCAGGGCTACCGGGAGGAGCTCGGCGAGGACTACGACGAGACCTTGGTGGCCCACGGCGACTGGGGCCGGGAGTCCGGCAGCGCCGCGATGGCCGAGCTGCTCGAGCGCGACGGCGACATCGACGCGGTGTTCGCCGCCTCGGACGCGATGGCCGCCGGGGCGATGGCCACGTTGCGCCGCGCGGGTCGCCGGGTGCCCGACGACGTGGCCGTGGGCGGCTTCGACGACTCACCGCTGGCTGGCAACCTGGACCCGCCGCTGACCACGATGCACCAGCCGTTCGACCAGATCAGTGCCGAGATGGTCGCCCTGCTGCTGGAGACGGCGGCCGGTGGGGCGATCAAGTCGGTCACCCTGCCTGCGAAGCTGGTGGTGCGGGCGAGCACCTGAGCGCCGCGCGCGGGTGTGGGTGCCT
>CAZMDO010000656.1:0-1612 GCA_964564445.1 uncultured Ruaniaceae bacterium
ACCAGATCCACGAGCAAGCTCCAGAAAGGGCCGGTGCTGATGACGCCCTGGCGCACACGTCCCGCCGACCAGGTGCTGGCTCTGCGCGCGGACCTGCACGCGGCCGACTACACCGTGGAGCGCCTCACCGAGCTGCTCGGTCCCGAGGCCAGTGCTGCGATGGCCCGCGAGCAGGTGGTGCCCGCCCTGCGCCGCGCCCGTGCGCTCACCGACCCGGCAGCAGTGCTCGCCCGGTTGTTCATCCTCGGCGACCGGGTCACCGGCGCCGAGGTGGCCGCCGCGCTTCCGCGGTCCGCCGAGCACGGGGCCGACCTGGGTCTGCTCGCCCGCGGCCCGGGTGGTACCGCTGCCGCGCGCATGGACCTGCGCCCGGTGGACCTCGGCACCGGCCCGCTCTACCTGGCGGCCGACCTGGGTGAGGCCACCACCGGGCAGGCCGTCGCGGCCGAGCACGTGCTCGGTCTCGGCGGCGCCTCCCGCACCCTCGCCGAGCTCACCGTGCCCACGCCCGCCGCCCGCGCCCTAGACCTGGGCACCGGCTCCGGGGTGCAGGCCCTGGTCCTGGCCCGCCGGGGCGCAGCGGTCACCGCCACCGACATCTCCGCCCGCGCACTGGGCTACGCAGCGCTGAACGCCGACCTGAACCAGGTCAGGCTGGACCTGCGGGCCGGCTCGATGCTGGACCCGGTGGCCGGCGAAGCGTTCGACCTGGTGGTCTCCAACCCGCCGTTCGTGATCACTCCCCGGGCCGAGGGCGCCCTGCCCGCCTACACCTACCGGGACGCCGGCGGCACCGGGGATGCGATGGCCGAGGCGCTGGTCACCGGCCTGGGCGTGCACCTGGCCCCCGGCGGCATCGCCCAGCTGCTGCTGAACTGGGAGATCCACGACGTGGCCGACCCGTTCGCCCGGGTCCGGGACTGGTGCACCCGCTCCGGGCTCGATGCCTGGGTGGTCGGGCGGGAGGTCGCCGATGCGTGCGAGTACGCCGAGACCTGGCTGCGCGATGGCGGCATCACCCCGGACCGGGACCGGGCGGCCTGGGACCGCGGCTATGCCGCCTGGCTGGCCGACTTCGAGGCCCGCGGGGTGCAGGGCGTCGGGTTCGGCTACCTCACCCTGCACCGGCCCGCCACGCGGCCCGCCGTGCCGCCGCCCACCACGCCGCCCGCGCCGCCCACCACGCCGCCCGCGCCGCCCGCCACCGGCCCCGGCGAGCAGTGGCTGCGCACCGAGGACCTGACCGGCCACCTGCCCGGACCGCTCGGCCCGGCGGTGGCCGCCACCCTGGCTGCCAAGGATGCACTCGCCGGGCTGGACGACGCCGCCCTGGCGGCGCTGCCGCTGACCGTGGCACCCGACGTCACCGAGGAACGCCACTACCGCCCCGGCAGCGCCCACCCGGAGGTGATCGTGCTGCACCAGGGCGGCGGGTTCGGCCGGAGCGTGCGCGCGGACACGGCGCTGGCGGCGGTGGTCGGCGCCAGCGACGGCGACCTCACCCCCGCACAGGCCGCCGCCGGTGTGGCGGTGCTCACCGACACGGCACCCGGGGAGGTGCTGCAGAGTGTGATTGCTGACATTCGCGGCCTGGTGCTTGACGGATTCCTGC
>CAZMDO010000657.1:0-1608 GCA_964564445.1 uncultured Ruaniaceae bacterium
TCGATCGTCAGGTCCGCGTAGTACCGCAGCACCACGCAGGCCCGTTGCCGGGGCGGCAGCGTCGCCAGCGCCCGGGCCACATCCACCCGCGCCGGCGTCGAGGCGTCGTGGTGCACCTGCTCGGGTTCGAACAGGTGCCGCACGGCGCGCCAGCGCCGGCCCCGCCGGTAGGAGTCCAGGTACAGCGTGACCATGGTGCGCCGCACATACGCCTCGGCGTACTCCGGCCCCTCCTCGCTCGCCGACCGGCGGAACCGGCTGAACACCTTCGTCAGCGCGTCCTGGACCAGGTCCTCACCGTCGCTGGCGTTCCCGCACAGCAGCGTGGCGTACCGGGCCAGCGCCGCCCCTCGGCTGCGCACCAGCTCGGTGAGCGCACTCTCCCACGGTGCCACCAGCCCCTCCTTCTCCTCGATGAGCTCTTACCCCTCCCAACGCTCGCCTCGTCGGAATGGTTGGGTGGGAGCTTCCGACCAGTCTTCCCCAGGGCACGTGCCGCCGCCGTTCCTGGCAGAGCCGACCGTTCGCGAACGCCCCCAGCGGGCGACGACACGCCGGTCGGCAGCCGCGAGGGCGGACACCCGCGACCAGCCGGATGCGATCCGCGTCGGCCAAGAGTGCCAGCACACCGCCCGCGTGCAGATAGACTCGCCGCGTTCGCCGGATACCCCGGTATCAACCCCATCCTGTTCGTCGAGGAGGACGGATGCTCACGCTCGGAACCACGAGCCTCGTCATCGTGTCGGTCATTGCAGCCATCGCGGTCGCAGCCCTGGTCTTTGCCGTCGTTCTCCGCCGGCAGGTGCTCGCCGCAGGCGAGGGCTCCAGTGCGATGCAGACGATCGCCACCGCCATCCAGGAGGGCGCGTCCGCCTACCTGAACAGACAGTTCCGCACCCTGGCGATCTTCGCCGTGGTGGTGTTCGGGCTGCTCTTCCTGCTCCCGGGAGACACCGGGATCCGGTTGGGCCGCTCGATCGCCTTCCTGTTCGGTGCCGCGTTCTCGGCCGCGATCGGGTATCTCGGCATGTCGTTGGCCACCCGCGCGAACCTGCGCGTGGCCGCGGCCGCCACCGGGAACAACGGCCGCGCCGAAGGGGCGCGCATCGCGTTCCGCACCGGTGGTGTGGTCGGCATGTGCGTGGTCGGACTCGGCCTGGTCGGTGCCGCCGCGGTGGTGCTCATCTTCCGTGGTGACGCCCCGGCGGTGCTCGAGGGCTTCGGCTTCGGCGCCGCGCTGCTCGCCATGTTCATGCGGGTCGGCGGTGGCATCTTCACCAAGGCCGCCGACGTCGGCGCCGACCTGGTCGGCAAGGTGGAGCAGGGCATCCCCGAGGACGACCCGCGCAACGCCGCCACCATCGCCGACAACGTCGGTGACAACGTCGGCGACTGCGCCGGGATGGCCGCCGACCTGTTCGAGTCCTACGCGGTCACCCTGGTCGCCGCGCTCATCCTCGGCAAGGCCACCATGGGTGAGGCCGGTCTGGTCTTCCCGCTGATCGTCACCGCCGTCGGGGCCCTGGTCGCCGTGCTCGGCGTGTTCATCACCAAGGTCCGGGGCAGCGAGGACGGCCTGACGGCGATCTACCGCGGCTTCTACATCTC
>CAZMDO010000658.1:0-1607 GCA_964564445.1 uncultured Ruaniaceae bacterium
AGGCCGAGGAGTCCTGACCGGTGCGGGGCGCCGGAGCCCCGCCCTGCTCGCCACCCGAGGCGGCCTGGTCCGGGCGCGTGACGCCGTCGCCCGCCTTGGGTGAGCCCCCCTCCGGGTGCGGTACACGCTCGGCGGGGGCTGCGCCGTCGTCGGCGACCTCCACGTCCCGGGCGATCTTGTGCTTGTAGTGCCGGAACCGGCGGGCGGCCACCGCCATCGCCACGTCCCGGTACTGGGCGGCGCGGTGCAGCTGGCTGGCGATGTCCGCCCCGCTGGCGCGGTGGCTGAGGTCGCAGGGCACCTCCACCACCGCGAACCCCTGCTGCAGCACGTCCATGGTCATCCCGGTCTCCACGCCCCAGCCGTGCGCGAGCGGGGTGGCCGCGTCGAAGGCGGCCCGGGTCAGGCAGCGCTGCCCGGAGAGCGGCTGGGTGGGCGACCAGCCGGTGGCCCGGTGGATCGCCCGCCGGGACAGGCCGGTGACCAGCCCACGGCCGCCGGCGCCGGGCTGCTTGGGCAGCACCGCGATCGACATGTCCGCCTTGCCGTAGAGCACCGGCGGCACCAGCGGGGCAGCGTTCACCGCGGTGGCGCCCAGGTCGGCGTCGATGAACAGCAGCAGCCGGGCGGGCAGGTCCTCGGCGTCGCGCATGGCCACCACGGAGGCGCCGGTCTCCATCGCCGAGGCCTTGCCGCGGTTGACCGAGTGCCGCACCACCACCGCACCGGCGCGGCGGGCCAGGTGCTGGGTGTCGTCCTCGCTGCCGTCGTCGACCACGAGCACCAGGTCCACGTGCGGGATCGCACGCACCGCACGCACCGTGGCGGCGATCCGCTCCTCCTCGTCCTTGGCCGGGATGACCGCAGCCACCCGCAGGGTGGTCGGATCGTGGCGGGGCACCGGCATCGGCCCGGTGTCGGGCGTGCGACGCCGGATCACACGCAGCGGGTTCCGCCCTCCATCGCCCTGCTCCCGGCTCACGTTTTCAGCCTATCGCCTGTCAGCGCAGTGTGACCTGCCGGGACACGATCCCGGCGCGGGCGCGTCGTTCGTCGGCGGACAGCGGCTCGGTGACGGCCAGCGCCTCGGCCAGACGCTCCTCGAACTGCGGGGCGGGTTTCTCCAGCTCCTCCGCCTCGGTGCCCGGAGCGAGCTCCCAGACCGGGATCACCAGCCCGCAGGAACGGAAGGCGCCGATGAACTTCGACCCCTCGTCCAGGGCGGAGGTGCCGGCGGCCCGCAGCCGGGCGAGCGCGTCCAGCAGGCTCTCCTCCTCCTCGGTGCGCGACCAGCGCAGGAACTCCCGGGCGCCCATCCGGCACCAGTAGGCGCTCGGCACCGACTCCAGCTTGACCGTGGGCACGATCGCCCCGGAGAACTCCTCCAGCGCGGCGGTCAGCTCCGGGGTGGCCTCGGTGTCGTCCGGGACCACGAAGTCGAACGAGTCGTGCACGGTGACCTCGAACGGCCGGTCGGTGACCAGCATGTCCTGCAACCGCGGACCCTCCCCGGGCAGGTCGAGGTGGGTGAGGCTGGTGCCCGGCTCGGAGGCGAGCATCTGCTCCAGGGCGAAGGCCAGGTCGCGGCTCGGGTCGCCGCTGCTGGT